>NZ_JAWLCK010000006.1:0-62912 GCF_041687175.1 Lutispora sp. | reverse complement strand
AAAACATGTTGTCAATATGCTGTTTATGCTTTTCGACATTTTTGTTTCATCGCTGTGATGTGTGTCCTACCGAAGCAGGAACTTTATCTTATCATGTTTTGTGTGTTATGTCAACCTGGTATTTGTTGCTTGTTTTTACGTCCTGTTTTGCAACAGGACGTCAATATTATCATGTTATTTATATTATGTCAACATGATTTTTATATTACAAAAGAAAGTGTAAATTACCTTAGCGTTAATTATCCGTCATTAATGCCTCCAAGCAATTCCTAATAAAAAGCAAAGTTTCTCTGAACTATAGAATAGAATCCTTCTTTTATTATTAATCAATTATTCATTTTTATTTGTTTTTCTTTTTTAATAGATAAAAAATTATATTATAAATGATAAATATATAGAAAGTGTTATAATAATACTGAAGCATCAGTTATTATTACATATAAACTCAACAAGAAATGGGAGGATTAACATGGCAAGTATCAAAACAAATCTAAACGGTCTGGAAGTAATGTTATTTTTTTGGAGTTCAATTAAATCAAAAGAAAAAGTTAATGAGAGCTTTTTAAATGACCTCTGCTCTATGAGAGAATTCTCATACATATATAACGTGGATTTTAACAATGAATCTCTTAGAAGAGTTTTAAGTGCTCTTAATAACAAGGAACCTTTCTCTGGCAACAAAGTAGAAAGAAAATTTTATTCTAATAATCTTATGACATTAGAATATATAGATGATGTTCAACCTACAATTGATGCTATAAAAAAATTGAATTTAGACAAACTTGCAGAAGAAGCCAAGGAGGATGTGGAAATAATAATCATACCTGGTATAAGCGGAAATGTTGAAAAACATGACAATATATTATTAGTGGACTTTTTCAAAGTAAAAAATACTGAAAATGGTTTGACCATATCTGGAGAAAATTTAGAAGATGTTTTAAAAACAAATCTAAAGTAAGTTGACAAAGCAATACTATAAAAATATAATTGAATTACAATTTAATAAGGACTTAGGTGTTTTAATACTTAATAGGGAATCGGATAGACCGAGCTACCCCAGTAACCGTAACACTGACGAAATCTGATTATGCCACTGCGCAAGCGGGAAGGTAAGAGAGTAGGAGGAAGTGGAGCCGGGAGACCTGCCTAAGTCTGGTTGGCCAGTATCCTCTGAGGGTGGGATATAAAGGCTGAAGGTTATGCATTTCACATGTATCTCATTTGTCATGTATGCCTATTACTGCAATTCATCAGGCGCACCCTTGTGGTGCGCTTTTTAATTCTCTTAAAATCCCTCAAATAATTAAATAAAAAAGGGTGATAAAAAATGAAAGGAAAAATGAAAGAAGGAACTATTTTTTGCGCTTATTCATTTATGTATGATGATCCAGAGGATCTGAAAACCGATTATGAATTTTGCACTGATGAAATTGCATGTCATATCGGTCTGTTAAAAGCTCATATAACCGACAGAGAGCTAAAAGATGAATTGACAAAAGTAGAAACACTTGTTTACCACATGAACAGTTCTTTGCGCGTTAAAACTGCTGTAACCAGAGATGAACTGAATTGGCTTCATGAAATCAGTATCAAATATCATGAAGAAACCAATCATAATTACTTGCGATTTGTATTGCCTCAGGGAACAGTTTCAGCATCACTTTCACATGTACTGCGAAACAAATGTCTGAAACTGACAAGATTAATGCACAGATACGAAGCAAAGGGAAATAAAGTGGATCCTCTTCTCTATGATTTCGTAAACCTTTTATCTGACTATTTCTTTTTGCTGGCTATTAAACTTAATGCTCAGGAAAATGTAGAAGAAATCGATTTTGTAAGCAGAAATTATAAATTTAAGTAATCTTGTTATCGTTATAAACCTAATTAATGAAGCGTTATGGAGGTAAGTATATGAAGAATAGAAATATACTAATACTTTTATCGATAATACTAATGTTTGCTGTAACTGCATGTAATTCATCTCAACCAACAGTCAAAGATAGAGAGGGCAATGATATAATACTGCCCGAAAAGATAAATAGGATTGTTTCAACAGCACCTTCAAATACAGAAATACTGGCAGCTTTAGGTCTGGGTGATAAAATCGTAGGTGCAGATAAATATTCAAAGGATGTTGAAGGTATAAATCCTGACGTTACATTTTTTGACATGATGAATCCGGATGCAGAAACAATAGTTAATCTTAATCCTGATATTATTATAGCTTCTGAAATAAATAAATTAGGCGGAAGAGATCCTTTTTCTTTATTAAAGGAATCGGGCACATCCGTTGTTTATATTCCAATCAGCGACAGCATCCAGGGCATATATGATGATATAAGCTTTATTGGAGAAGTTACTGGTACAAAAGATAAAGCTGATAAAATAATAGAAAATATGAAAGATGAAATTGATAAGTATAGAAAAATAGGAGAAGGGATCACAAAAAGAAAAAAAGTATATTTTGAAATTTCACCTGCTCCCAATTTGTTTACCTTCGGCAAAGGCTCTTTCTTGCAGGAAATTTTAGAAATAGCAGGAGTTGATAATGTATTTGCAGATAAAGGAAAAGGAATTGCCATCAGTAGTGAAGCAGTGCTGGAAGCAAACCCTGAAGTTATTCTTACCAATGTCAATTACATAGAAAATCCTATTGAAGAATTGAAGAATCGTGATGGATGGGATAGTATAACTGCAGTGGCATCAGACCAGGTTTTCTATATAGATGCTAATTCTTCTTCAAGACCTACACAGAATATAATAAAAGCATTGAAAGAAATTGCCCATGCTGTTTACCCCGATATATATGAATAAAACAAAAGTACTCCTTATCATATCAGCAACAATTATTATTATGCTATCCGCCGTTTTAATAGGAACTGTAAACATAACAGCCAAAGATATTATAGATATTATCCTTCATAAATTATTTGACTTTCCTTTGAAGCAGGGACTTAAGCCAAACACTGTATCTATTATATGGACTTTAAGACTCCCAAGAGTTTTCCTGGCATTTTTGGTGGGGGCAGCTTTATCCGCTAGTGGAACGGTTATTCAATCCATATTGAAAAACCCTCTTGCTTCCCCCTATACCTTGGGGGTTTCTTCAGGAGCATCCCTTAGCGCAGGTCTCATAATAGTATTTGGAATAAGTATCCCCTTCCTTGGTAACCTGACCTTGCCTCTGATAGGTTTCATATCCGGGCTTATAACTGTTTTTACAGTCATAGCTTTTTCAAGGAAAGTAGATGAAGGGTTGTCCAGCAATACAATAATTTTGGTTGGAATGGTTTTTTCATTGTTTGTCAATGCCGCCCTTACCATACTGACTGCTTTATATAGGGAAAATATAGAAAGTATAGTCCTATGGTAAATGGGATCCTTTTCTCTGAGAGGTTGGAACTATGTAAAAGCTGCATCAATATTCTTTGTTATTGGTATTACAGGGGTTATGAAATATACAAATGAAATGGATCTGCTTTCTTTTGGTGAAGATGAGGCTAAATCCAATGGAGTAGAAACAGAAAAGGTAAAGAAAAAACTCTTAATTTTTTCATCTATTCTTACCGGAAGCTCGGTAGCATTAAGTGGAACCATAGGCTTTGTGGACCTCATAGCCCCTCATGTTGCCAGAAAGTTTTTTGGCTCAAAACATATTTATGTGCTGCCGATATCGGCTGTGTTTGGAGGGGCGCTGATGATTTTTTCAGATATAATAGCAAGAACCATAGTATCACCCTCGGAACTTCCTGTAGGAGCTGTTACATCTCTAATTGGTGCTCCCTTTTTTGCATACATCTATTTTAAAAAAAGCAGGTGATTTACATGTTTAATGTAAACCATATATTTTGTGGTTATAACAACCAGGATATTATAAAAGATATTTCATTTGACTTGGAACCAGGCTGCAATTTATCCATAATAGGCCCCAATGGCTGTGGAAAATCCACTCTGCTTAAAGCACTGGCACATATTATACCTTATAAAGGCAGCATCAGAATTGATAATACAGAAATCAAAAAAATGAATAGAAAAACCTTAGCCAGGAATATTGCTTTGATGACGCAGATTAATTCTATATACTTTCCATATACGGTATATGAAACAGTATCTTTAGGCAGGTATTGTCACATGGATAGTGTGCTTCCACGATTGTCACCTCTTGACAAAGATATAATCTACGACTCTATGGAAAAAGTAGGCCTGTTAAGTATAAGAAATGCTAAGATAAATCAGCTTTCAGGAGGCCAGCTTCAACGAGTCTTTCTGGCTAAAATTTTTGCTCAGGATCCTAAGGTAATTTTGCTGGATGAACCTACTAACCATCTTGACTTAAGATATCAGATAGAACTGCTTGAATATATCAATGAATGGAAAAAGCAAAAAAAAAGGGCTACTATTACGGTGCTTCATGACTTAAATCTTGTTCAGGAATATGCGGATAAGGTTATTTTGTTAAGCAATGGAAAAATGCATTCTTACGGTTCCACCAAAGATATTCTGATAAATGATGCACTTGAAGAAGTTTATAGAATTGACATAAAAAAATGGATGACAAAGGTTTTAATAAAATGGGAAGCATGAAAAAATAGCTTTCGCTGCAACAGCGAAAGCTATTTTTATCAACATTCTTCATCGGGAACTATTTTGGCTAAAGCAACTACACTGTCGTTTTCTGCAAGCTTCATTAATGTCACACCCTGAGTACTTCTGCCCATTACCGATATATCTTTAACATGCATTCTTATGATAACTCCTTCGGCACTGATTAGCATAACCTCGCAGTCATCCTTTACAACCTTTGCTCCAACCAAGTAGCCGGTTTTTGCTGTTATGTTTGAAGTTTTGATTCCTTTACCTCCACGGCTCTGTAATCGGTATTCGGATAATGGAGTTCTTTTACCAAAGCCTTTTTCGCTTATTACCAAAAGTTCTGCATCTTCTTCTACTATATCTAAAGCTATAACGCTATCATCAGGATTTAATGTAACACCTCTGACACCCATAGCTGTACGACCCATATCCCTCACATCTGTTTCTGGGAATCTTATGGCCAAACCATGTCTTGTAATAGCAATAAGCTCTGTAGTGCCTCTTGTTAGCTTAACAGAAATAAGCTCATCTTCGTCCCTTAGAGTTATTGCATTAAGACCAGTCACCCTCTGAGATGCATACTGCTTCAATTCTGTTTTCTTTATTGTCCCGTTTTTAGTCATGAAAATTAGATATCCTTCATCTTCAAACCCTTTTATAGGTATTACAGCATTGACCGCTTCATTCCTATCCAGTTGAAGCAGATTTACCAACGCAGTGCCTTTCGCCTGTCTTCCTGCCTCAGGAATTTCATAGGCCTTGAGTCTAAACATTCTACCCTTGTTTGTAAAGAATAGCAAGTAATTATGTGTTGAGGTGATAAACAAATGTTCGACAAAATCATCTTCTCTCGTCTGAAGAGCAGTGATGCCTTTGCCTCCCCTCCTTTGGCTCTTATAGGTGTCTGCAGGAAGCCTCTTTATATAGCCAAAATGGGTTAGAGTAACTGCAACCTCTTCCTCTTCTATGAGATCTTCCTCATTTACTTCCTCAACAGAGTGAGTTATTTTGCTTCTTCTTTTATCTCCATATGTCTTCTTTATATCCAGAAGTTCCTGTTTTATTATATTGGAAACCATGAGTTCACTGGCTAATATGGACTTATAGTATTCAATGTCCTTTATCAAACCAAGATATTCTTCTTCAATTTTACTTCTTTCCAAACCTGTAAGACTCTTTAATCTCATCTCTGCTATAGCAGTTGCTTGAGCATCAGATAAGCCGAATCTTTCCATCATTCTCTCTTTTGCCTCGGGTACTGTTTTTGAGCTTCTGAGAATGTTAATAATTTCATCTATATGATCCAAGGCAATTCTTAAACCTTCTAATATATGAGCTCTTTCTTCTGCTTTCCTTAAATCATACTGGGTTCGTCTGATTATTATTTGTCTTTGGTGGTCTATATATTTTTGTATCATATCCCTCAGGTTCATAACCTTAGGTTGACCATTATCCAAAGCCAGCATTATTATGCTGAAGGAACTTTGCAACTGGGTATGCTTATATAATAGGTTCAATACTATATTGGCATTGGCATCTCTTTTCAGCTCAATTACAATTCTCATACCTTCTCTATCAGATTCATCTCGCAAATCAGAAATGCCTTCGATTTTTTTATCCTTTACAAGATCCGCAATCTTCTCAATCAGATTGGCTTTATTCACTTGGTAGGGAATCTCAGTGACAACTATTCTTTGCCTATTGCCAGACATGCTTTCGATTTCGGCTTTAGCCCTTATTATTACCCTTCCTCTTCCGGTAGCATAGGCCTTTTTGATTCCATCTCTACCCATTATCAAAGCGCCTGTTGGGAAGTCAGGACCTTTTATGTGTTTCATTAACTGGTCCAATTCTATTTCTGGATTATCTATAGTAGCAATAACCCCATCTATTACCTCGCCTAGATTATGAGGCGGGATAGATGTTGCCATACCTACTGCAATTCCGTTGCTTCCATTGACCAATAAATTTGGAAATTTAGAAGGGAGCACAGAAGGTTCCTTTAAGCTTTCATCATAGTTTGGAACAAAATCAACAGTTTCTTTATTGATATCCCTCAGCAACTCCATAGATATTTTGGACATCCTGGCTTCTGTATAACGCATTGCCGCAGCGCTATCTCCATCTATGGAACCAAAGTTTCCGTGGCCATCAATAAGAGTATATCTATATGAAAAATCTTGTGCCATTCTTACCATGGTATCATATACAGCAGCATCACCATGGGGATGATATTTACCTAAAACTTCACCGACAGTAGTTGCTGATTTTCTGTGAGGCTTATCAGGAGTAAAACCCATAGAGTGCATGGCATACAGTATTCTCCTGTGTACAGGCTTAAGACCATCTCTCACATCTGGAAGAGCTCTTTGTACAATAACGCTCATGGCATAATCAATAAAGGAATTCTTCATCTCATCTTCTATATTAATCTGTAATACATTTCCCTCTGTATTTTCCAAAATATACACCTCCTTCAGTTATATTACAATTAATTGATTTTTGACCATAATACTATAATTATAATTCTATGAAAGATTTTTGTCCAATCAAGATTATTATCGAGTATTTTAAATATTATTACCCTTATATTTTGTATTAAAATTGGTTCAGACAACAATATAGGCAGCCATCTATATTATTATTGGCCACCTATATATTATACTTCAAATTTGAAATTTTGTCCTTTATTGATTAAAATGCAGGAATTATAGCACCTTCATATTTTTCTTCGATGAATTCTTTTACTTCATTGCTGTTCAACACATTTGCCAACTCTTTCAAATCTTCTCTGCTTTCCTCTCCTTGTCTAATAACCAGTATGTTGGCATAAGGAGAGTTTCCATCTTCTATTATAAGAGCATCTTTAAGAGGGTTCAGGCCAGCAGGTATAGCAAAGTTTGTATTTATTACTGCTGCATCCACATCTTCCAAGACTCTGGGTAATTGTGCCGCTTCAATGGCTTCAAATTTAATATTTTGGGGATTTTCCACCACATCTAGCTCTGTGGATGTAATAGTTCCTCCGTCCTTTAGTTTGATAACTCCATTAGCCTGGAGGAGCAGCAAAGCTCTTGCATTGTTTGTGGCATCGTTAGGGATTGCTATAGTACTGCCATCTTTTAATTCATCTATATTTTTTATAGTCTTAGAATAAAGTCCCAATGGCTCTACATGCACTTTAGCTAAAGACACAAGATTCAAATCTCTTTCTGCATTGAAATTATCTAAATAAGGCTGATGCTGAAAGAAGTTTGCATCTATTTCTTTATCTGCCAATGCAGTGTTTGGCTGAACATAATCATCAAATACAACCACTTCAAGTTTTATACCCTTTTCTTCCAGTAAAGGCTTAACAACTTCAAGTATCTCTGCATGAGGTACAGGCGTTGCCCCCACTTTCAAGACTTTTTCTCCTTTTTCTTCTCCTGTTGCAGTTCCTGGTGCAGGTGCTGGTTGTTCTGTTGAACAGCCGATTAATAATGTACTAAATAAAGCTATTGCTATAACTAGTGATAATATCTTTTTCAATTTTTAACATCCTTTCATTTTTCATTGTTTTGATTTTCTTATTCAACTGGCCAGGTTGAATTAGAATTAAGTATATTTTAATTATCGATAATTATTTTTGAGTTGATATTATTATTAAATCTATTTTAGAAGTTTTCTGTATATCCTTGTTCCTATATCCTGAATTATTTGAACCATTAAAATCAGAACGATTACTGTCCCTATCATTACATCTTCCTGAAATCCCTGATAACCATATCTTATTGCCAGATTTCCCAATCCTCCGCCTCCGATAGCTCCCGCCATGGCAGAATAGCCAATAAGGTTTATTATAGTCAGTATTATTCCCGAGGCTATGGAAGGTAAAGCTTCAGGTATCATAACCCTGAACACAATCTGTTTTACATCAGCTCCCATAGATAGAGCAGCTTCTATGATGCCCGGGTTTATCTCCTTTATTGCAGTTTCAACAAGCCTGGCAACGAAAGGTATTGCGGCTATAGTCAACGGCACTATAGCCGCTGTGGTACCTATTCTTTTTCCTACTATCAGCTTTGTCAGAGGAAATACGGCAATCATCAGTATTATGAAGGGAAAAGATCTTGTTATATTTATTACGCTATTTAGAATTCTGTTTAAATTCTTCTTCTCCCAAATATTACCCTTCTCAGATATTGCTGTGATGATGCCTAAAGGCATTCCAAATATTACAGAAAACAATGTGGATGCAAATACCATATAGAAGGTTTCAAATAAAGGTACCGGCATTAAGAGTACAACTTTTTTTATTGATTCAATTAGAGCTTCCATTATGTTTCAATCCCTCCACTACTAATCCTTCATCTTTCAAATAATCTATGGCATCCTTTACATTTCCATTGGATCCTCTCAGTCCAACAACCAGATTTCCATAGGTCCTTCCCTGTATGCTGCTCATCTTTCCAGACAATATATTTGCTTCCACATCAAAATTTTTGATAATCTTGTATATCAAAGGCTCCTTTGCCTTGTGATCGAAGAATGTAATTCTCACTAATTTAGTATTTTCAGGATCATCTAAAGAATCTTTATCTATGTTTAGTGTTACATCTTTTAGAAAGCTCTTCGTTATTTCATGAGAAGGCTTAGAAAATACATTGTAGGTGTTACCCTGTTCTACTATGCTTCCATTAGATATTACAGCAACTTTATTGCATATTTCCTTGATGACCTCCATCTGATGGGTTATTAGGACAATTGTAATTCCTAAGGTTTTATTTATGTTTTTTAATAACTTAAGTATTGAAGCTGTGGTATTTGGATCAAGAGCAGATGTAGCTTCATCACAGAGGAGTATTTTTGGCTTGGTAGCCAATGCTCTTGCTATGGCTACTCTTTGCTTTTGCCCACCGCTTAATTGACTTGGATAAGCCAATTTTTTATCCTTTAGCTCTACAATGTCCAGAAGTTCATCAACTCTTTTCTCAATTTGCTCTTTATCGTATTTCATAATTTTTAATGGGAAAGCTATGTTTTCCTTACAATTTTTCCTGCTCAATAGATTAAAATGCTGAAATATCATGCCTATGTTCCTTCTCATATCCCTAAGTTGGTTCTTGTCTAGATTAACTACATCCTTACCATCAATGATAATACTCCCCTTTGTAGGTTCTTCCAGTCTGTTTATACATCTGATAAGGGTTGATTTTCCAGCTCCGCTCAGACCTATTATGCCAAAAATATCTCCCTTTTCAATTTTAAGGTTAATATCCTTTAATGCTTCTATACCGCCTTCAGTATCTAAAAATGTTTTATATAAACCTTCTATGCTGATCATTCTAACGCCCCCTCTTGCTGCTGCTTTTTTTAAAAATAAAAAATCCCTCAACGATAAAAGAGGGATAACGCCTCTCTTATCTTTCAGCTTATGCTGCTGGAATTGACACCGCTGCATTCGAATGAGAATGCCGGTTGTCGGGTTTCATTGGGCCAGTCCCTCCACCTCTCTGGATAAGAGCATGATATTCTATTTCTAAAAAACAAAAACTCTCCTGAAAAACAGAAGAGAATAATTTCCTTTCTATCTTTCAGCTTATGCTGCTGGAATTGACACCGCTGCATTCGAATGAGAATGCCGGTTGTCGGGTTTCATTGGGCCAGTCCCTCCACCTCTCTGGATAGAATAAATATTCATTTGAAAAGTAGTATAGCATCATACCACAGTTTTGTCAATTACTTTTTTATCCTATTTACGCCAACATCAACCGGTCACTCAACATATCTGACTTTTCTTTATCACTAAATAGTACCATGAGCCTTTCTGGTGTCAAAGATTTCTTTTCTTCTCCCTCGATGTCTAAAATAATCCTTCCTCTATGCATCATTATCAATCTGTTTCCCATGCTTATAGCCTGTTTAAGATTATGGGTAACCATTAAAGTAGTTATTTTGCTGTCAGTTACAATTTTATCTGTAAGTTGGGCTATTATTTCAGAAGTATTGGGATCTAAGGCTGCCATATGCTCATCCAATAATAAAAGACAGGGATTTGAGATTGTAGCCATAAGGAGGGCCATAGCCTGCCTTTGACCTCCTGATAAAAGTCCCACCTTTACTTCTAATTTATTTTCTAAGCCTAATGATAACTTTGAAAGTGAATTCTTTATTTCATTAATTTTTTTCCTTTCTATGCCCCAGGAAAAACCAAATAATTTATTTTTATTCAATGCCATAGACATATTTTCCAATACAGTCATTGAAGGAGAAGTTGCCATTTTAGGGTCCTGAAATACCCTTCCCACTAACTTGCTTATTTTATGCTCAGGAATATTTGATATATCCTTTTCATTAAGGAATATGGAACCTTCATCACAGGGTATGGTTCCTGATATAATATTCAAAAGTGTTGATTTTCCAGCCCCATTGCTCCCTATTACAGTAATAAAATCTCCTTTTTTTACATTGAGGGATAATCCTTGGAACAGCTTATTTTCATTTACTGTATCCTTATTAAATGTTTTATACAGATTTTGAATTCGTAACAGTTTTCACACCCCCTAAGTTAAAACTCCCCTTCAATTTCATTTTCAATCCTCCGTTATATATTACAAGAGCAGCTATAACTATAACAGATGTGATAAGCCTCAGGTCTGTAGCCGGCAAACCTGCCCTGAGAGCGGCTGCTATACTTCCTTTGTAGAATAAAGAGCCTAACAGTGCACAGGAGGTACTAAACCTGATTGGAAGCGCTTTCAATACAGATTCTCCCATTATTATTGATGCCAAACCCATAACCATTACACCTGTTCCCATGCCCACATCAGAAAAGCGCTGATATTGAGCCATTACAGAACCGGACAGAGCTACTATACCGTTTGCAATCATTATTCCTATAATTTTAATCATACCGATATCCACGCCTAATGTAGTAACCATATTGGGATTATCCCCTGTGGCTTTTAATATGAACCCGAATTTTGTCCTGAACATAATATCCAACAATACTTTAACAACCAAAGCCAAGGAGATTATAACCACTATTGATGGAGCATTCGCCGAAAAGATTGTCTTTTCAGTAAAAAAGGGTGTGTTTGATTTACCCATTATTCTTAGATTAATTGAATATAAACCTAGCATTACCAATATCCCTGATAACAGATTTGTTATTTTGAACTTTACATGGAGTATACCGGTTACTAAACCTGCTGCCATTCCTGCAATAATTGAAATAATACATGCAAATACTGGGTCTGCTCCTTTTATAAGCAGCATTGCAGTTACGGAGGCACCTAATGGAAAGG
Organism: Lutispora sp.; assembly: GCF_041687175.1. Classification (NCBI taxonomy): domain Bacteria; kingdom Bacillati; phylum Bacillota; class Clostridia; order Lutisporales; family Lutisporaceae; genus Lutispora; species Lutispora sp. The sequence continues at coordinate 51,027 of NZ_JAWLCK010000006.1, read as the reverse complement.
TGCCATCCACAGACATATCAGGAAAATTCAATATCTTATATGTTATATAGACTCCAAGGGCCATTATAGAAAATATGAAGCCTTGCTCTAATACTCCTCCAATCACTGTACTTCACCGCCTTTTACTATTTCAGCCCTCTCCAACATTTCTTTTGATATTTCTATATTAAGCTTTTCTGCTGTATCCATGTTTATGGTAAGGGTTGTATCTTTCAAAGTCTCTATAGGCATATCTTTTGTGCTGGCTCCCTCCAATACTTCAACAGCCATAATTCCTGTTTGGAAACCCAATTTGTAGTAATCTATTCCTTCTGTTGCAAGGGCTCCCCCTTCTACATGGCCTTTTTCAGAGCCAATTATAGGTATGTTATTTTCTATACATTTTTCAGATATTATTGCTATAGCCGAAGCTATAAGATTGTCTGTAGGAACATAAAGCACATCAATCTTATTCATTAAAGAATCAAGAGCCTGAGGTACTTCATTGGTGCTTGTAACGCCACTGGCTATTATCTCAATATCAAAGGAATCGGAAAGCTCCTTTGCCATCTCTACTTGTATTTCCGAATTTCTTTCGCTGGTATTATATAAAATTCCTACTTTCTTTGCATGGGGTATTAAATTCTTTAATAGTTCCATCTGTCTTTCCATAGGTGCTGCATCGCTTGTACCCGTTACATTTGTTTCTGGTTTTTCCATTGATTTAACTAAACCTGCGTCCTCTGGATCAGTTACAGCCGTTATGAGTATTGGTATATCCTTTGTAGCATTGAATGCTGCCTGAGCTGAAGGTGTGGCAACAGCAAATATCATGTCTTTCTTGCTGCTTGCGAAATTTTGTGCAATAGTCTGAGCTGTAGGAATATCACCCTGGGCATTTTGGAAATCTATTTTAAGGTTTTCACCATCTCTATAGCCTTTTGAAGCCAATGCATCAATAAAGCCTTGTCTTGCTGAATCCAAAGCCGGATGTTCAACTATTTGGGTTATTCCTATTTCTATGGGTTTGTTTGATTTAATTGTGGATTCTGAATCTTGATTATTTACCGTTGCTGCATTATTGCTGCAGCCGGATAACAATGAAATGATTAATAAAAGAACCACAAAAAGAACTGAAGATTTTTGTTTTACTACCATACTACCATCCTCCATTTTTATGTTTGAAATATTGTATTGTATAAAAAAACTGACCCTGATAGATCAGTCTTTTGACAAAATATACTGTAAACTACCATTCTACTAAACTACAAACTAACAAGTAACCATATTGTACATGATCTCTTAATATAAATAAATATGAATATGATTTTATAAGAATTCTTTACAGTTGTCAATACCTTATCTTTATAAAATTTTCTAAAGTTCTGGTACGGCTCTATGAGCTAACCCGATAACCACATCGTTTAAGTACAGCAATCCTAAACTCATAAATATGCATATGCTTAGGTGTTCGCCTGATCTGGCTATGCCAATTTTTCCACCTATACTATAACCGCTTGCTTTCATACTAATTTGCACAAGCGCTTCTCTCGTTGCACCTGCAACAGCACCTTCATGTACATGACATTCCTTTATGATTCCGCTTCTTTTTGCAGCTACAACAGCCCTTTCAATTATTTTGGGAATCGAAGAGTTAAAATCTCCGCCTATATCCACTGCAGCACCGATTATATTCCTGGTTCTAAGTTCCTTTATTATGGTTTCCTCTGAAGTCCTTGAAGATATGGCCAGATTTATAGCAGCCTTAGCAACATCAGAACTATCATATGGCATGATATTACCTCCATTTGCTTTCAAATATATTTATATCTTAGTTTATAATATTTTGCTTGGAAAATAAAGAAAAAAAGGTTTCTGAAAGGCACAGAAACCTTTAAAATCATATATCTAAATTCCTTACATACTTTGCATTTTCTTCGATAAATTCTCGCCTTGGTTCTACTTTATCTCCCATAAGAATAGTGAATATTTCATCTGCCGCTACTGCATCCTCCAAAGATACCTGAAGCATAGTCCTTGTCTCAGGATTCATTGTGGTATCCCAAAGCTGCTCAGGATTCATTTCACCGAGACCTTTGTATCTCTGTATTGAGGTATTATCTCTGCCTATTTGTTTTAAAACATTTTCCAGTTCTTTATCGCTGTAAGCATAATAATCCTTTGCTTTTCCTTTGCCTGTTTTTCTTATTCTATAAAGCGGCGGCTGAGCTATATATACATACCCTGCTTCCAGCAAAGGCCTCATATATCTGTAGAAGAATGTGAGCAGCAGTGTTCTTATATGAGCACCGTCTACATCCGCATCCGTCATGAGAATTATTCTTCCATATCTCATCTTTTCTATGTTAAAATCATCACTTATGCCGGCACCAAAAGCTGTTATCATGGCTCTTATCATTTCACTTGATAAAATCCTATCTAATCTTGCTTTTTCAACATTCAATATCTTGCCTCTCAAAGGCAGTATTGCCTGAAATCTTCTGTCTCTACCCTGCTTAGCAGAGCCTCCCGCAGAGTCTCCCTCAACTATATAAATTTCACACAGTGAGGGATCCTTTTCAGAACAATCTGCAAGCTTGCCTGGCAATGTGGTGCTTTCTAAAGCTGTTTTTCTCCTTGTAAGCTCTCTGGCTTTTCTTGCAGCTTCTCTAGCCCTGGATGCAGTAATAGCCTTTTCTATAATAGTCTTTGCTATAGACGGATTCTCTTCCAAAAATGCTTCCAATGCTTCAAATACAATACTGTCAACAATTCCTCTGACTTCAGGGTTACCTAGTTTTGTTTTAGTTTGCCCTTCAAATTGTGGGTTAGCTATCTTGACACTCAAAACTGCTGTTAAACCTTCCCTTGCATCCTCACCCTGAAGGTTTGATTCATTATCCTTTAAAATTTTATACTTTCTTGCATAATCATTTATTGCTTTTGTTACAGCATTTCTAAAACCAATGGTATGAGTACCACCTTCTATGGTGTTTATATTATTGGCAAAACTGTATACATTTTCATTATAGCTGTCGTTATACTGAATAGATGCTTCAACAATAACATCATCTTTCTTTGCTGAAATATAAAGTGGTTCGGGATGAAGAACTTCTTTATTCTTATTTAAGAATTTTACGAAAGAAACCAGGCCGCCCTCATATTGATAAACCTTTACAGTATCTGTTCTTTCATCTTTTAAAGTTATTTTTATACCTTTATTCAAAAAGGCCATTTCTCTAAGCCTGTGTTCCAGCACATCGAAGTTATATTCCAATTCATCAAATACCTGTGGATCAGGCTTAAATGTTATTTTTGTACCTGTTGATTTAGATTCACCAACAACCTTAAGTTCCGTTACAGCTTTTCCTCTTTCAAATCTTTGATAAAATATTTTGCCTTCCCTTTTTACTTCTACCTCAAGATATTCGGAAAGGGCATTAACTACTGATACACCTACACCATGAAGACCGCCGGATACCTTGTATCCGCCTCCTCCAAATTTACTTCCTGCATGTAGCACAGTCAAAGCTACTTCTACTGCAGGTTTTTTTAGTTTTGGATGCATACCTACCGGAAAACCTCTACCATCATCAATGTTTGTAACAGAGTTATCCTTGTGGATTATTACTTCTATATTTTTACATACACCAACCAAGGCTTCATCTATGCTGTTATCTACAACTTCCCAAACCAAGTGATGAAGACCTTTGCTTCCGGTGCTTCCTATATACATTCCAGGCCTCTTTCTTACCGCTTCCAGGCCTTCCAGTACCTGTATCTGTTCAGCTTCATACTGCTGATTTTGCTTTTTTTCTGCCATAAAAATTCCCCCTGTTTTATCTACTTTAGTGAAACATCATCTAAAAATCTGGATCTCTTATAAAGAGTGGCAGATGATATGGGAGATAAATAAATAACTGTTTTATTATCTCTCTCAGAGAGAACAAAAGATTTTGGCTTATCTTCTGAAATCTTCACTATAAAATCTTCATCATCTGCTGTTTCTAGAAATTCCTTTGTATTGTGAGAAATAGCACTTAATTCTATATCCATTATTGCTATTATATCTTTAACAGGAACTACTACATCTCCTCCAAGGTGAACAAACATAAATAAATCCCTCCCTTTATTATAACCTTTTAGTCACTCCCTGTATACTTTTCCACTTTTTACATTGAAAATTTTATAATCTAATTTGTCTCCCAAATATAAATTTTCATATTCTGTACAAGTAAGAATTATTTGCACATTTTTTATAAATGAAATTAAAAAATCCTGCCTGTTTCTATCCAACTCAGAGAAGACATCATCAAGCAGTAAAATAGGCATAGACCCTATTTCATCTTTTATATAATACATTTCGGAAAGCTTCAAGGATAAGAGGGCTGATCTTTGTTGTCCCTGGGAGCCATAGTTTCTTACTTCTTTATCATTTATATAAAGATTCAATTCGTCTCTATGGGGTCCATAGTTGGTTATGCTGCGCCTTATATCTATATCCCTGGCCTCTAAAAGCTTTTTATAAAATGCTTCTTTTATACCTTTAATATCATTTTTACCTTCACCTACAGAAGGCATGTATTTTAAATGAAGATTTTCTCTGCTGCCTGATAGTTCCTTATTTATTTCCCATGCCTTCTTATCTATGCTGTTCAGGAATATTTGCCTTTCCAGTATTATTTTCGAACCATATTCCACTAACTGATTATCCCATATATCCAAAACTTTTTCTATGGATTTTTCATTTTTATTATTGCTCAAAAGCATATTTCTTTGAGCCAAAACCTTTAAATACTGACTCAGGTTATAATAATATTTTGGTTTTGTCTGAGATAATATGGAATCAATAAATTTTCTTCTTTCTGATGGACCTTCTTTAATAATTTTCATATGATCGGGAGAAAAAATAACTGAATTAAGCTTACCGATTATATCGCTCTGTTTTTCAAGTCTTATTCCATTTATCTTTATCTGTTTCTTTTGGTTTCTCTTTAATACATAATCAATATCATATTTAAAATCATCTTTATTAAATCTTAGGCATATCCGGCAATCCTTTTCATCCCACTTTACCAACTCATTATACTTATTGGTTCTGTGGGATTTACCCATGGTAAGCAAGTATATTGCTTCTACAATATTCGTTTTCCCTTGGGCATTTTCACCATAAAATATATTTAAACCTGGATTAAATTCTATATACTCTTCACTGTAATTTCTAAAATTTAGCAAAAATATGCTCTCAATATTCAATAAAAGCACTCCCTGACAGTTAAACTATCTTGTATTTGCGTCCACCCAATTCAACTATATCATCGACTCTCAATTTTTTTCCTCTTGCTCTTTCCACTTCTCCGTTTACCATTACTCTGCCTTCCATAATAATATTCTTTGCTTCTCCTCCTGTATTTACCAAGCCTGTAAATTTAAGAAATTGATCTAGCTTTATAAATTCTGTATCTATTTTAATTTCCAACAAATAAATCACCTTCTTTTATCTTCTGCGAACAGGCAACACTAAATATAAAAATTCAGAATCCTTTAAGGGCTTAATTATACTAGGGCTTACACTTGTTGTAAACTCCACCACGATTTCTTCTCTATTTATAACTCTTAATGCATCGATTAAGTACTTGGGATTAAAAGCTATTTCTATATCATCCCCGGTTTTAGATATATTTATCTGTTCATGGACATCTCCATTATCGCTATTGGATTTGATGTTCATCATATCGTCATATATTTCAAATTTTATACTATTATTGGAATCTTTAGCAAATAATGCCGCTCTATCACAAGCATCCAGCAGGTTTTCCTTTTTTAATACAATCTTGGTTTTATATTCTGTTGGAAGCAGCTGCTTGTAATTTATGAATTCGCCCTCAAGTAGTCTGGAAACAACTGTTGTTTCTCCTATATGAAAAAGTATTTGATTTCTGGAAATAAAAATACTCACTGGATCTTCAGTATCGTTTAATATCTTTCCTATTTCTACCAATGTCTTTCCAGGTATTACAGCTTTAAAGTTTTCATCATTCAAGGCACTTGCAACCCTGACAGCCATTCTGAATCCATCCAATGCTACCATGGTCACCTGATTACCATCAACTTCCATTAAAACGCCTGTCAGTATTGGCCTTATCTCATCATTTGAAACAGCTACTATAGTTTGTTTTATCATCTCCTTTAGCATAGAGCTGGTTAAACTCAGTCCCTTTTCCCTGCTTACACTAGGAAGTTCAGGAAATTCTTCTGTAGAGAAGGATAAAACTTTAAATTCAGAATTTTCACTTTTTATGTAAACAAAATTATCTATGGTCTCTATTTCCACATCTGAATCAGGAAGTTTTCGTACAATTTCACCGATTATTTTTGAAGAAACTACAGTGCTTCCTTGTTCTATAACATCTACACTTGATGTGGTTTCAATACCCATTTCCAGATCTGTTGATACAAGGGTCAACTTGCCATTTTTAGCTTGGAATAAAATGCCTTCCAATATAGGAAGAGTAGTCTTAGAAGGTACAGCTTTTTGAACAATATTTATGCTTTCAAGCAGAGTCGATTTATCTGTTATTATTCTCATTTGTGGATAACCTCCCGTTTTTCTAATTAAATAAATAATATTAAATATAATATTAGTAATAGTAATAGGGCCTGTTAATTTGTTAAAAAGTTGATATAACAGTCAAATAGCTTAATTTTAACTGTTGATAGTTTGTTGAAAAGTAAAGCTTATTCTAACATTACTGTTGAATAGCTTTTTTGTGGTCTTTAAATATCAACAACTTATATGCAGTTTATCAACAATTAATTAAGTACTTTCAATTTTCTTTATAAGATCATTTATTATGTTTTTCAATTCAGGATCTATTTCCATGTCTGCAGATATTTTGTCATAAGCATGCATTATAGTAGTATGATCTCTTCCAAATTCCTCACCGATCTTGGGTAGAGAAAGGTCAGTCAATTCTCTGCAAAGATACATTGCAATTTGTCTTGGGTATACAATGGATTTTGTTCTCTTTTTTGCATTAAAATCTTCGATTTTAATATTGAAAAATTCCCCAACCTTTTCTTTTATAAGAGTTGGAGTGATGAACTTAGGTTTTGTATTAGATATTATATCTTTTAAAGCTTCTACTGCCAGTTCTTCATTTATTTCTCTGTTTGTAAGAGATGAATATGCTACTATTCTTATCAGGGCCCCCTCAAGCTCTCTTATATTGGATAAAATTTTCTTTGCTATATAAAGAAGCACATCATCAGGTATGACAAGATTCTCTAGTTTTGCTTTCTTTTTTAATATTGCAATTCTGGTTTCTAAATCTGGAGGCTGAATATCTGCAATAAGGCCCCATTCAAATCTAGACCTGAGCCTGTCCTCTAGTGTGGGAATTTCTTTGGGCGGTCTATCACTTGAAATAATTATTTGCTTATTTGCTTCATATAAAGAATTGAATGTATGGAAAAATTCCTCTTGCGTTCTTTCCTTGCCAGCAATGAATTGAATATCGTCAACAAGAAGTATATCAATATTTCTGTATTTGTTTCTAAACTCAATATTTCTATCATCTCTGATTGAATTTATTAATTCATTAGTGAAAGTCTCTGATGATACATATACGACCTTTGTTTTCTTATTCTGATTTAAGGCATAGTGGCCTATGGCATGCATTAGATGGGTTTTTCCCAATCCTACACCTCCATATATAAATAGAGGATTATAGGCTTTAGCCGGAGATTCAGCTACCGCCACAGAAGCTGCATGTGCTAGTCTATTGCTGTTGCCAATAACAAATGTATCGAAAGTATATCTGGGATTTAAAGAAGTATTGATCACTTCGTCCCCCTCTTTTTTTCCAGTGTTATCGTTGCAGCTTTGAGCATCTGCTTCTGTTTCATTGACTGTGAATTTTATATCAAAATGTTTGGAAGCAACCTGCTTTAAGGCATTCTTTATAAGAGTGGCATATCTAGTTTCTATGATACCCTTAGTAAAATCGTCTGGAACATGAAACAGTATCATATCATCTTTAATAAGTATAGGTGTTATAGATTTAAGCCAAGTATTAAAACTTACTTCTGTCAATTCTACTTTAATAATTTCAAGGGTTTTGTCCCATATCTCAAAATTCTGGGGGTTCATTTCCATCCTCCTCATAGTGCATATTAAAAAAGCATAGCAACTAATCAAAAAAAGCATTGTGTATAAAAATATTGATAAATTGTTAATATAATATTAAAAATATTTTTGTCCACAAACGGGGCAAAAAAATATTAACATTTTTAACATATAAATATTAGTTGTTTTTGTTAGATTATTGACTAATATATTAAAATTAATACACAAAATATATTAGTTATGCACAAATTTATACACATCTTGTGCATAAAAAAGTAGGTTTCGTAAAAATATAAAAGTTATACACAACCCCAAACTAATATTAACAAATTAAGAAGGGGAATTCAATTGGATTTTGAAAGTTATCCACAGCAAATAATCTTATATTGAAATTTATAATGAACAAAACAAGATTTGTCTTAAATTTCTTGACAGTAAATATTAATATATATATAATTTTAATGTACGGTGGCGTATTATGCTTTATATGCATATTCATATACATGTAATCGTTGGGGGGTGTAGCAATGCTAAGGACATATCAACCTAAGAAAAGACAACGAAAGAAAGTTCATGGTTTTAGACAAAGAATGAGTACTTTGAATGGCAGACAGGTTTTGAAAAGGAGAAGAAGAAAAGGTAGAAAGAGATTAACAGTATAAGGCCGCTTATTGTGGCCTTTTTCTCTACATGCCTCAATTGTGGAGGATGACTATGAATATCCCCGAAAAAATAAAGAAAAATTACTTGTTCAGAAAGGTTTATTCAAAAGGAAGATATTATGCTGAGACTTGCTTAGTGCTTTATGTTTTAAAAAATGATGAAGATACTACTAATAAGGTAGGGTATTCAGTAAGCAAAAAAATAGGCAACAGTGTAAAACGGAATCGAGTTAAAAGATTGATGAGAGAAAATTTTAGAAAGATTAGTGATAAAATAAAACCAGGATATCTCATTGTGTTTACAGCGAGGCCTAAGAGCAGTGAAGCGAGCTACTATGACATTGAAAGAGAAATGATAAACGCTATGAAGAGGGCCAGATTATTCAAGGAAGATGTTAAGAAATGAAATATGTAATTATTCTTTTTATCAGGGCATACCAATTGATAATATCTCCCATGGGCCCGGGAAAATGCCGATTTATTCCAACTTGTTCGAATTATACTCTTGAAGCCGTAAGAAAATATGGGAGTATAAAGGGAACTTTTTTGGGAATAAAGAGAATATTGAAATGCCACCCATTTAATCCGGGAGGGTATGATCCGGTACCATAAGATATGTGGTTTTGCCTGGAAGGCCGTTAGTTCTAGTTGTGTATCATTTTAATATAGCACTAGTCTAATATTAGGGGGAGATGTTTTGTTTGATATAATTTCTAGACCGTTTGGTGCGTTACTTAGGATAATATTTGATTTTACAGGAAGTTATGGTTATGCCATAATACTATTTACTATTTTGACTAAAGTCCTATTATTACCCGTCAATATTAAGCAGACCCAATCAACCAAGAAGATGAATGAAATCAATCCAAAGATGAAAGAGATACAGACTAAATATAAGGGTAATCCGGAAAAGATGAATGAAAAGCTAATGGAGTTATATAAGGAGCATAACTATAATCCAGCTTCTGGTTGTTTACCGATTCTTATACAGCTTCCCATTATTATAGCTTTATTCGGTGTTCTGCAAAATCCTACCAAGTTTGTATTTACTCCCGAAGAATTCGATGCTATAGCTAAAAGTTTCTGGTGGATTGCAGACTTAGGAAAACCGGACCAATTATATATTCTCCCTGTTTTATCAGCAGCTACCACTTATTTTCAGACAGCTATGCTCTCTGCAAAAGGAAATGTTGATTCTTCAATGAGAACCATGAATATTGTAATGCCATTGATGATTGGATGGTTTACTCTAAAATTCCCCTCAGGTATAGCTTTATATTGGGTAGTTGGTAATATACTAACTATAATACAGCAGTATTTTATGACCAAGGTTAATATTGGTCATAAGGGAGGCGAGAAATAAATGAAATGGGTCGAAAAAACGGCTAAGACTATTGATGAAGCTGTTGAGATGGCTTTACAGGAACTAAATATAACTAAGGATAATGTAGACATAGAGGTATTGGAGCAGCCTAACAAAGGTTTGTTTGGATTGATAGGTACCAGACTTGCTAAGGTTAGGGTCACTATAAGAGAAGAGCAAAAAGAAGAACTTCCTATTGTAGAAAAAATAAACAATGAGGAAGATAAAAAAAAAGAAAAGGATATTGCCTACAAGTTTTTGCGTGAAGTCCTCAATTGTATGGATATAAAAGCTGAAATAAAGATAAAATATAAAGAAACAGGCCTTTATATCAATCTTATCGGTCCCAGGATGGGAATGATAATAGGAAGAAGGGGACAAACTTTAGATTCTTTGCAGTACTTAGTCAGTCTTGTGGTTAATAAAAATAAAGGCAAGGACGAATATGTAAGAATTGTATTAGATACAGAAAACTACAGGAAGAAAAGAGAAGAAACTCTTGTGAGGCTTGCAAACAGACTTGCCGAAAGAGTTGTTAAAACAAGAAAAAAAGTTGAATTAGAGCCGATGAATCCATATGAGAGAAGAATAATACATTCAACTTTGCAAAATCACCCCTCTGTTTTTACATATAGCGAAGGGGAGGAGCCTAATAGGAAGGTTATTATTGCGTGCAAATAACCCAGTATGAAAATACTGGGTTTATCATATTTGATTTGAAAGAGGTGATAGGGTGCTGGATGATACTATTGCTGCCGTAGGAACTGCTCCAGGGGAAGCGGGTATTGGAATAGTAAGGATAAGCGGTAGGAAATCACAGGAAATATTAGGCCAGATATTCAGAGGCAAAAAAGTAAAAGATATGAATGAAATGCCGTCCAGGTATATGACCTATGGTTTCATATATGATGATGAAGGGAAAAAAATAGATGAAGTTCTTGCTGTGATTATGAGAGCACCATATTCCTATACAGGAGAAGATGTGGCTGAGATACATTGCCATGGGGGTATGATATCCATAAGAAAGATTATGGATCTTGTACTGAAAAAGGGGGCTAGAATGGCAGAAGCAGGAGAATTTACCAAGAGAGGTTTCCTAAATGGCAGAATTGATTTAGCCCAATCAGAAGCAGTAATTGATATAATCACTGCAAAAACTGATGAAGGCCTTGAAAATGCAATGAATCAACTCCAGGGAGAGCTTTCTGTGAAAGTAAAAAATGTTATGGATATATTGCTATCCATGTTGGCCCATATTGAAGCTGCTGTTGACTTTCCAGAGCATGATATTGAAGAAGTAACTGCTGAAAACTTAAAGATAAAGGGTATGGAAGCAATGGGTATACTTAAGGAGCTTCAGGATACCTATTATGAAGGCAAGATTCATCGAGAAGGACTTAGCACAGCCATAATAGGAAGACCCAATGTAGGCAAGTCCTCTTTACTCAATCTGCTTCTTAAGGAAAACAGAGCCATAGTTACAGACATCCCAGGTACTACAAGGGATATTATTGAAGAGTACCTGAATATTAAGGGTGTGCTTATTAAACTTATAGATACTGCTGGTTTGAGAGAGACAGAGGATATAGTAGAAAAGATAGGTGTAGAGAGAACAAAGGAAGCGTTGAATAAAGCTGATTTAGTTGTTTATATAGTGGATGCCTCAAAGGAATTGACTTCTGAAGATATGGCTATAGCGTCATTGATAAAGGATAAAAAAGTTATAATAGCTGCCAATAAGATAGATAAGGGAATTGAGGCCAATTTGGAGATGTTGGCGGAGACATTTAACAAGGATAATATAATAAAGATGTCTGTAAAGGATAAGATAGGAATTGACCTATTGGAAAATGCTATTTATGATATTGCATACAGCGGCAGTATTAAAAGCAAATCCAGTGCTGTAGTATCCAATATCAGGCATAAGTCCCTTATAGATAAGGCTCATGAAAGCATTGGAAAGGCTTTGGAAGCCATAGATGAAGGCATACCTGTAGATTTGATATCGGTAGATATAAAAGATGCATGGAGTTTTCTGGGAGAGATAACGGGAGATACGGTGGAAGAGGATATAATAACTGAAATCTTCAGCAGATTTTGCATAGGCAAATAAAGTAGGTGATAACATGGAATATTATGGAGGAGAATATGATGTAATAGTTATAGGCGCAGGACATGCAGGCTGCGAGGCTGCTTTAGCGTGCGCCAGAATGGGTATGAAAACCCTTGTAACAGCTATAAATCTGGATAGTATTGCCATGATGGCCTGCAACCCATCACTTGGAGGACCTGCCAAGGGCAATTTAGTAAGGGAAATTGATGCCCTGGGCGGAGAAATGGGTATAAACGCAGACCACACTATGATACAGATAAGGACTTTGAACACAAAAAAAGGTCCTGCTGTAAGAGCATTCAGAGCCCAAATAGATAAGAAGATGTATTCGGAAAGAATGAAGTGGGTTCTTGAGAATCAGGAGAATCTATACATTAAACAGACCGAAATAGTAGATATACTGGTAGAGGATAGGAAAGTAACAGGAGTTATAACAAACCTAGGAGCCAGATATGAGTGTAAGGCTGTAATAGTAGCTACAGGGGTATATTTGAACGGTAAAATAGTAATAGGTGATGTGAGCTATGAAGGGGGACCAAATGGTCTTTTTCCTGCTAAAGGACTATCCAAAAGTTTAAAAAACCTTGGCTTTGAATTGAGAAGATTCAAGACTGGTACTCCAGCCAGAATAGATGGAAAAAGCGTTGATTTTAGCAAAATGATGGAGCAGCCAGGGGATGAAGAGATGAAGCTCTTTTCTTTTGCATCAAAAAATATAGAGATAAGACAAAACAGCTGCTATCTAACCTATACTAACGAAACTACCCATAAGATAATAAGAGATAATATTCATAGATCTCCCCTTTATACAGGTGGTGTTGAAGGCGTAGGCCCCAGGTATTGTCCTTCAATTGAAACCAAGATTGTTAATTTTCCTGAGAGGGAAAGCCACCAAATTTTTATAGAACCAGAAGGATTAAATACCAGGGAAATGTATGTCCAGGGATTGTCATCCAGTTTACCTGAGGATGTACAGATTGACATGCTCAGATCCATAAAGGGTTTAGAAAACTGTGAGATGATGAGGACTGCCTATGCTATAGATTATGACTGCATAAATCCTCAAGATCTGAAATTAACTTTAGAGGCTAAGCATATAGAAGGGTTATTTTTTGCTGGGCAGATAAATGGGAGTTCAGGTTATGAGGAAGCGGCAGCCCAGGGGCTTATGGCAGGCATTAATGCAACTTTAAAGCTTAAAGGAAAAGAACCTTTGGTATTGGACAGATCTGAAGCTTATATAGGCGTTCTTATAGATGACTTAGTAACAAAAGGTACAAATGAACCCTACAGAATGATGACATCCAGAGCTGAATACAGGCTGATTTTAAGGCAAGACAATGCGGATCTTAGACTTACCCAAAAAGGCTATGAGGTTGGGCTTGTGACCGAAGATAGGTATAGGGATTTTGTTAGAAAGAAAGAGAATATAGAAAGAGAAATTGAAAGATTGAAAGGCAAGTCTGTAAATCCCAATGACAGAGTAAAAGGTTTTTTGGAAAAGTATAATAGTGCAGATATAAAGAGCGGTATAACTCTATATGAACTCCTGAAGAGACCGGAGATAACATATGCATCATTGGCGGAAATAGATGAAAATATGCCTGATTTGGATGATCAGGAAGCTGAAGAAGTGGAAATATTGATTAAATATGAGGGCTATATTAAAAAGCAGTTGATGCAGATTGAGCAGTTTAAGAAACTGGAAGGTAAAAGGCTGCCCGATGACATAGATTATAAAGGTATAAAAGGCCTTTCTACAGAAGCTCAGCAGAAACTATCAGAGGTAAGACCTTCAAATATTGGGCAAGCATCCAGGATATCAGGTGTATCTCCTGCTGATATTTCTGTGTTATTGGTATATCTGGAACAATTGAGAAGGAGATAGGGTTTGTATGGATAATTTAGATGTTTTGGATAAGGGATTAAAAGAGTTAGGTATAGATACAGACTCAGAAAAGTTAGGTAAACTCATAACTTTCAAGAACATTCTATTGGATTGGAATGAAAAAATTAACCTTACTTCAATAACAGATGAAAAAGAAATATTCATAAAACATTTTATAGACTCAGCCACATGTCTTTGCCCCGGATTAATTAAGAGCGGAAGCAAAATAATTGATATAGGGACGGGGGCTGGCTTTCCTGGAGTGGTTATAAAAATATTAAAAGAAGATGTAAGTATGACTTTGTTAGACTCTTTGAACAAAAGAGTTGTTTATTTGAGAGAAGCAGCAGATAAGCTAGGTTTAAAGCAAGTAGACATAATACATGGTAGAGCGGAAGAATATGGAGTAAAGAAGGAGCATAGAGAGAAATATGATATAGCTTTATCGAGAGCTGTAGCTCCTATAAATGTATTAGTAGAATACTGCATTCCGTTTGTAAAAAAAGGAGGTTACTTTATATGTCAAAAAGGCCCATCCTACAAGGATGAGCTGGAGGAAGGGAATAAAGCCATTGAAATACTGGGAGGAAAATTGGAAAAAGTGGAAGGCTATTTATTGCCCTATAGCGATATAAAACATTATATACTGCTTATCAAAAAAATAGAAAATACTCCGACAAAATATCCAAGAAAACCTGGAAAACCCTCATCAAACCCAATAAAATAATAGAACATTGGTAGAACTTAATAGATATTTGACATAATATGAAGGTCAAAAGTAATGGTTAATAAGAAGGAACACAATGAACAATGGCGAATAAATTAGATAGGCAATCCATAAGATTTTGGGGAATATATATTTCTGTTTTTGAACGATATTCTAATCACTTGGGATTTAATCCCCAGTGAATGTTAGTCGAGTCTATACAAGGTGAATTACCCGCAAGGCAAGAGAAGGTGCTCTGGGCACTGGACTTAGAGCGGGCTAGTTCAGTGTTAAATGTGTAGGGGGATGATGAAATTGAATGAGAACAAATCCATAATCAATATACCTATAGAAAGTATTGCGCCTAATCCATACCAGCCTCGCAAAAACTTTAATAATATATCTCTGGATGAGCTTTCAGAGTCTATTAAATCATATGGTGTGCTCCAGCCTATTAATGTGCGAAAAATTGGAGAAGATGGCTATGAATTGATTGCTGGAGAAAGAAGGCTGAGAGCAGCTAAGATAGCCGGCATGAAGGAAATACCCGCAATTGTTGTAGAAGTGGTGGAACAGGATTCTGCAGTAATCGCACTCATAGAGAATCTGCAAAGGGAAGATTTAAACTTTCTTGATGAAGCAGAAGGATATTATAATTTGATTCATGATCATGGTTTGACACAGGAGGAATTATCCAGGAAAGTAGGAAAAAACCAATCAACAATTGCCAATAAATTGAGACTGTTGAGATTGCCTCAAGAAATCAAGAATGAAATTTTGAAAAATAAGCTTACAGAAAGACATGCAAGAGCATTGTTAAAACTTCCAGATGAAAAGCTTCAGCATAAGGCTATAAAAACTATAGTAAAAAAATCATTGAACGTAAAAAAGACTGAAGAGCTGGTAGAGAAGTTTTTGGATGAAATTGCAGTTACTAAGGAAAAGCCCGCAGAAAAAAGGATAAGAGGCAAGATTAACTATAATATTTATGTGAACACCATAAAGAATACATATAAACAAATATTGAAGACCGGATTTAAAATGCAATATAATCAGGAAGATAAAGGGGACTATATAGAGATAAATATAAAAGTACCAAAAGTATAAGACAGAGCTTAGGCTCTGTTTTTTAATTGTGAAGAAAGTATACTTTACTTCACAATGGGGAGTGCAAGGGGGAACTCCCCCTATCGTCTAAGGAGGGTGTTCCCCATGAAGACCACAAAGGAATATTCCAGGCAATCTACTTAAAGATCATATCTTATTTAAAAGCGTCAATATGCCCATTATTATGAACAATATTCCTGCTGCATTTTGGATGTAATTAGGCGGAACATACTTTGTTATATATGTACCAGCAAATACTCCTAAAACAGAAGAACATATTAAAGCCAAAGATGCACCTATAAAAACAAGAATAGGCGAATTATTTTTTGCAGTCAAGAGCATGGTCTGCAATTGTGTCTTATCCCCTAGTTCAGCAATAAAGACACATAAAAATGTGGAAATGATTACCTTTAACATTCTAATCCTCCCGTATTGCAGATAATATGAGCCCAAGTATTGAGGCAACAATGAAACCTATAAAGCCGCCCCACAAAACAGTGAGTATAAAAATACTCTTGTCATAAAGAATTGTATTCTGGTTTATAATTGCTCTCCCTATGCCAATGGATAAAAACACTGGAACAGAGCTGATTACTGATGGAATGTCATTGTGCTTAAAAAAGTCTATCCAAGCAAATATTCCCCAGACAAATCCTAGACAAATGCATTTTGAGTAAATTTTCTTATACATAAAGCCCACCTTCACAATTCTTTCTATAATAATATTCATTTTGACTTTAATATATTATCACTTTGTATTAATATAATTATATGGAGAAGGTGAGGTGTGGATTATGTCGAAATCAATTGCAGTTTTTAATCAAAAAGGTGGGGTAGGTAAAACAACAACGGTAATAAATCTATCTGCATGCCTTGCCAGCCTTGGTAAAAAGGTTTTAATGATAGACATTGACCCCCAAGGCAATACCACAAGCGGCATCGGTATTGATAAGAACAGTCTAAAATACACTATATATGATGTATTGATTAATAATATTTCTCCTAATGAATGTATACAACCTACTGAACAGGAAGGATTGTATCTAATACCAGCCAGTGTACAGTTGGCAGGGGCGGAAATAGAGCTTACTTCTTTACAAGGTAGGGAACTTAAGCTGAGAGAGTGCATATCAGGAATAAAGGGAAATTTTGATTACATATTCGTAGACTGTCCTCCATCCTTAGGACTTCTTTCGGTGAATGCTTTATCTGCAGTGGATAGCGTTTTAATACCTATTCAGTGCGAGTATTATGCTTTGGAAGGAGTAAGCCAACTGATGAACACTTACTCCCTGGTTAAGAAAGGCTTAAATCGAAACCTGGAAATAGAGGGAGTTGTACTAAGTATGTTTGATGGCAGGACCAACCTTTCAATACAAGTAGTAGAAGAAGTTAAGAAATACTTCAAGGGAAAAGTGTATAGGACAATGATACCGAGAAATGTGAGATTAGCTGAGGCACCGAGTCATGGTCTTTCAATAATTTCATATGACCCCAAGTCTAAAGGAGCAGAAGCATATCTTGAACTTGCTGAAGAATTTATAGAATTGTCAGAGGAGGCGATATGATGGCTAAGAAGGCTTTAGGCAAGGGTTTAAGTGCTCTTATTCCAGACAATCCGGAAGTGGATGACGAAAGCAGTATACTTCAATTAAAGATAACTGATATAGAAGCTAATGAAAATCAACCAAGAAGAAAATTCGACGAAGAAGCATTAACCAGTTTAGCGGAATCAATAAAAGAACATGGTATTGTTCAGCCTATAGTAGTAAGAAGAGAGGGAACAGGATATCAAATAGTGGCAGGAGAGCGTAGATGGAGGGCAGCTAGAATAGCTGGGCTGAAAATGGTTCCTGTAGTAGTGAAGGATTACAGTGATTCCCAAGTCCTTGAAATTGCTCTTATAGAAAATTTACAAAGAGAGGACTTAAATCCTGTTGAAGAAGCTAATGCCTATAAAGTACTGATGGAAGAGCATTCCCTTTCTCAAGATGAGATTGGCAAAAGAATAGGAAAGAGCAGATCAGCAATAACAAACTCTTTGAGATTGTTGAATCTTCCATCACAAATAATAGAATATTTAGTTTCAGGTAAACTGACAGCTGGACATGCCAGGGCATTATTAGCTTTTCAAGATGATAATAAGAAAATTGAAGTTGCCAATAGAATAATCAATGAAAATTTGAATGTAAGACAAGTAGAGAAATTAGCAAAGGAAAAGCAGAGGATTAAGAAGCCTAAAACTAAATCTGCAGAGATATGTGATATTGAGGAAAGACTAAGAAATATTCTTGGGACAAAAGTTACTATAACCCACAGTAAAAAGAAAGGGAAAATTGAAATAGAATACTATGGTATAGATGATCTGGATAAAATTTTAAATATACTGGAGAAACAATGACCTTTTTATTTCGTTTTAGAGCTATTTTAATTTATTATCTAATATCTAAACATTAGAAAATACAAAATATCGTTAAAATCAAAAATTTTAGCTTTGGAGGGTATTTCATGAAACAATATATTTTAGACTCCTTTGTCTCAAAAAAAGGAGGAGGAAATAAAGCTGCTGTTGTCCTAGATGATAAAGGCCTCACTGAAAAAGAAATGAAAGATATTGCAAGATATAATAATCTTTCTGAAACTGCCTTCATAAGCATGAAAAAATCAAGCTACCCTGATTTTACTATCAGATATTTTACTCCCACTGAGGAAGTGGATATTTGTGGTCATGCCGCGCTGGCTTCCTTTTATATATTGGACAAGTTGGGCTTTTTAAAAGGTGATGAAGCTTTTCATTTGACTAAAGCTGGCAGATTGAAGGTGATTAGAAAGGAAGATATTTTTTTAATTGAAATGAAGGAACCGGAAATAGCAGGTTATGCGGAAATAGACGATGTTGAAAGAATAACTAGTTTAAAGAAAGATGATATAATTCCAGATATGAATGGAAAAATATCCATAGTGTCCACAGGATTAAAGGATGCTATAATAGAAGTTACCGATTTGATGATTTTGAAGAATATGAAAATAAAAAAAGAAGAAATGATTGCCTTCTGTAATAGTAAAAGCATAGTGGGAGCTCATGTTGTTTCACGTGAAACATTAGAAGAAGATTCTGATTTTTCCTGTAGAAATTTCGCTCCTGCCTATGGAATAGATGAAGAATCTGCCACAGGAACCTCTAATGCTTCTTTGGTGTTCTACATAAAAAACCTGGCGATAAACAAAATAAGGAAGAATCAATTTAAGATAGAGCAAGGTTATTTTATGGATAGTCCTAGCAACATTTATGTGTTTAATGATGAAAAAGAACCAAACAGACTGTATGTGGGTGGAAAGGCTCAGATTATTGAAACCCAACAGCTAAACTATTAATGTTTCACGTGAAACATTAATAGAAGGAGACTAATATTCAGTGTTAAATCTAGAAGATGAGGTAAAGGTATGAACTTATTAGAATTAGTAAAAGATAACCAAATAATCATATTAGTTTGTGTCACAGCCATTGGGTTATTATTGATATGGAATATTATTTTGTCTGTTAGTTTGTCCAGGTTAAAGGGAAAGTACAAAAAAATGATGAGGGGAAGTACAAACAAAAATCTGGAGCAAATGATGGTGGATTTTATGTCCAGTGTCGATTCTTCGATGGAGAGGGTACAGATGCTGAATCAAGAAATAATTCACCTAAAAGAACAAACTGACAGATGTATACAAAAGGTAAATATAACAAGATATAATGCCTTTTCTGATACAGGATCAGATATGAGCTATTCAATAGCTATGCTGGATAATTATAATAATGGAGTCATATTGACATCTATATATGGTAGAAATGAATCTGTCACATATGCCAAACCCATTGAAAGCGGTAACTCAAAATATCCATTATCTGTGGAAGAAGAAATGGTCTTGGACAGGTGTTTGAAAAACAAAAGATAGTATAATACCACCTCGCTAAAGGGATAATAACCTAGAGGTGGTATTATGATTATTGCGATAGAAAAAGGTCTCGAAAACATCAAAGAACAATTGGAAAGCAGAGGTTATGAATGCTTTTATATTGGTGAAGGCGGTGCAGCAGATGCAGTTATATATAAGGACAAAGATTCCCATCCCTATTTCGAGGTGAACAAGTCTTCAATGATAAACGCATACAATTCACTCAATTCAACATTACCAGGAGCATTATTAATAAATGCTGAAAATAAAAGCATGGATGAAATAATAAGGATATTGACAACTAGAACATATAGTCCTTTATTTTAATCATATTGTTTGAAAGATACTTTCTGTGTTTTTGCTTTCCCCATCAATATCCGCGGCTACAGAAGAATTAGGACCGAAATACTTCCATAAGTTATATCTTATTCCGCTGGATATTATATTAGCCAGGTTCATGACAAGACTTAAGCGGGTGTTCTGGAGTACAGCTATTTCCATAAAGCCACTAACATTGACAATGCCCGTAATACTTATATGGCCTACTGAAGGAAGTTTCTTGTTTACACCTGCGCCAGGAGATAAAGGTCCTTCCTTTATACTTATAAAACCGATTCTATCCACTTTACCTAGACAAGCATCTATGGCTATTATAAAAGGATTGGTATAGATATTTAATTTATCAATATACATTTCCAGGTTTTTTGCATGCACCGGTTCATCTAGGGATCCTAAAACATGTACATTTTTTAATTTCATATCTTTCAGTTTATAACCTACCAAAGGTCCCAGACAATCTCCTGTTGATCTGTCTGTTCCAATGCATAAGACAACAGTATCAGAGTAGCTGTTATTATAATTTTTTTTGAAAACTTCTTCGAAATAGGAAGAGAAATATATAAATGAAAAAGGTTTAGATATATCAACTGATCTTTCAAATATGCTCATATCCTGTACTCCTTATAAAATTATCAATTTAAGTATTTCCAAAAAACCATATTTGAATACAATATTAAAATGCTAAAAGGGATATAAAATGATATAATCAGTGTATAGAGTTGGGTAATTGACATTGCATGGATTCGGCTAACATTTAGTGGGGGTAGATAGAATGACAAGGAAAAAAGCATTACCATATTTAGTGCTGATAATAGCCGTTTTTGCCTTTCTGGTTTTATTAGTATTCAAGGATATAATTATAGGAGATAAACCTTTATTGGGTGAGGTGAAAAGACTAGAAGTATATGAAGAGCTTGTCCCCGTTTCCAATAATAGCGTCATATATAATGGTATAGATATAATGATTGAAGGAGAAAACTCGAATATTAGAGCAAAAAATATGGAGGGCACTATATTATGGAGTATGAAGCTCCATGGTGATGTGAGCAGCATCAAAGGCTGCGGTGAAGATTTTGTCGTAAATATAGAGAATAAAAGTATTACAACAATATCAAAGTCCGGAGAAATGTTGTGGCAGTACGAGATGGTGATTCCGGCTTCAGATATATATTGTTCTGACAAAGGGCTACTTCTGATTCAATATAGAGAGAGCAGTTATAATTACTTTGAGATATTCAATATGAAAGGTGTGAAATACTGCCAAGGAGTAATTAATAATGCCCAAGTGATTTCTTTTGATGGAACAGCTGATAAAAACTATTCAATATCAATGATCGATACTTCTTCCGATAAGATTATTACTAGATTGGCTACATATAACAATAAGGGTGAAATAACATGGGCTCAGGATTTTGAAAATATTATAATACCGAGTATAATATACAATTCTAAGGGAGAATTGATAGCTATATCTGATAAATCAATGATGAAGTTTAGAGCAGACGGCAAGCTAATTAAAAAAGAAGACTTTCCAAATCCCTTAGTAAAAGTGTCTTTCAGTGATGATTTAATGGTAATAATACAGAAAAACAGCGAGTTTTATGATGTATTTGTATATGATTTAAATTATAGGCAAATTGGATCTGCTGCTGTCAAATCAAAACCTGAAGGTGTATTTGCCGGGCATAAGTACTTTCTGATTTATGATAAAGACAATTTGACCATGTTTTCCAGGCAGGGAAATATAATGGCTTTATATGAATCAAACATAGACATAAATAGTGCATATATATATGATGATACTAGCATATATATAGTATCCAATAGAAAGCTTCAGAAACTTGGTTATTGAAAAGGGTGATAATATGAATTGGTTAGATTATATAATCTTATCTGTAATAACCATAGGAGTCTTATATGGTGCTGCAAGAGGTTTTATACATGGCTTATTCAGTGTTGGTGGTCTTATCATATCTATTATTGCGGCAAGGAAATATTATGGGCATTTTGCTGAGTTTCTAATTGAAAAAACCGGGATAGAAGATACCTTATTAACTTTCATAGAAAAAAATAAAGTATCGGAAGCTTTTGCATTAACGCTGCCTTTGGATAAGGGGTTCAACAACATATATCAGTACATAACAATAGTAATCATAAATTGTATAGCAATATTTCTGGTCTTTCTGGCAGTAAGAATATGTATTTCACTTTTAGAAGCTTTGCTGAAGGAAGTGTTCAGGCTTCCTGTACTTAGCACAATAAATCATAGCTTTGGTGCAATACTTGGATTGATACATGCCATACTCCTGATACTTTTCTGTTTCGCCATGCTTATGCCTCTGGCTTCTTTAGAAAAGTTCGATTTTATTCATCAGGCTATGTCCAACTCTCTACTATCAAAATATTTCTATCAATATAATTTCATATTTGGATGGGCATTGAATACTGCCTTGAACATATTAATAAAGTAGAGGTGATAAACATGAATAGAAGGCGTTCCATATTAGGATTTATTCTTATATTAATTGGATTATCAGCGATATTAAAGAACTTAAAGTTAATGCCAGATAACTCTTTGCTTATTTTTGTAGGAATATTTTTATTCTATTTATGGCATTTAAATAAGCAGAATCTATTCCTTGTGCTGGGAACCTTAGGCATAATATTTGGATTGATATCTTTACTTGATTACTATGGTATTTTTCACCTAAGGATGTCAACAGAGCTGGTGCTTCTTACATTGGGTATAATATTCCTTTATTTTTACTATTCCAAAAGGATTTTTGGATTTGTTTTTCCTGGCGCAATATTAATTTCACATGCTATATACTTGTTTCTGATGAGCAATTTTAATTCAGGAAAAATGTGGCCCAGCTACTTTCTCCTATTGGGCTTTGCTTTCTATCTTATATATTTTATAGCCTTTTATGAGAAGAGCAGCTGGCCATTAGTGGTTGGTACTATTTTAATCCTATTAGGTATTGTGTTTCTTGGATTCAGTTTCGGCATATTGAGCTGGAGAATATATAAATACTATAACTATATAATACCTGCAGTACTAATTCTTATAGGCATAATATTATTGATGAAGGTTTTCAGCGGTAAAGGTTCCTAACACTGAACTAACTCGCCCTAAAGTTTCTAGACTCTAGAAGCTGCTAATATAAAAGGGCGACTAAGTCTGGTACCCCAGGGCACCTTCTCTTGCCCTCAGTCGGGCAATTCACCTCGCATGGACTCGACTAACATTCAGTGGAGATTTCTCACCCCTGAATAAAGTCTCGTTCAATCATTGCTGATATTTATTGATGAATTGGATGTAGATGCTTCAATAAATAATCTTTTGCTAAAAGATTCATAATCTGTACTTGTTATGGCAGCTTCTGCTTTTATGTTTCCTTCTCCTCTATCGATTATATAAGATGAACCTAAGTCTGAAATATTAATATTGCCAAGGGAAGTTCTGGCTTTTATTTTATAGCCGGAACTATTATTTTTAGGTAGATTTATTTTTATTTTTCCATTAGAAGTGTGAAGCATATATAATGCTTCTCCAATATCGGGGGAGTCAAAACGACTCAAAGTTATGCTGCCGTTGCTTGTATTGGAAACAAGTTTACCGAAAAATGAATTTTCAATTTCTATATTGCTGTTTGAAGTATGGATTTCTGCTTTATCAGATTTTAAGCCATAAACATATATTTTGCTATTATTTGTTCTTGCTTTAAGCTCTGATGCATGACAGTCCTTCAATTCGATTTTTCCATTGGAAGTGGAGCAATTTAATACTTTACCGCGGAAACCTTCTAATATGCATTTTGAATTGCCTGTTTCTACTTCCATTACCTCCACATTCTTAGGAAGATTTATAATCAGACTGCCCCAGGTTCTTATAGGAAAGTCAGTATGGAGATAAATAACACCGTTTTCGTATTTGGCGGAGATAAAGCTATCAATATCGGCACTTTCAAAAAGGAAATTAAGCTTCATTTCCATAGTAACTTCAGAAGTATCTGTGTAGTTTGTAGTTATGGATAGATTCTGAGTCCTTATAATTAGCTTTACATTTTCATCAGTACCTAATGGAAAACAATAATTCTTTGTTATAGTCTTATATACATCTGAATTATTAAAACCAGAGTTAATATAGTTCACTATTTTATCTGCGAATTTTACTGCTGCATTTGCAAAATCAGTGCTAATACTTTCAACCTTTGCAATAAAATCAGGGCCGAATTTGTCCGCAAATTTCTCAGCCTTCTTGCTGAACTTATTTATTGTGTCATTAAACTTATCACTAGAATTGCTCTGCTCTGTTTTATTCATCTTAATGGTATCAGAATCTGATAGTTTTGCTTTCTCCACGGATTCAAGAAGTTTTAATGCTTCTTCTGAAGTAATTTTACCTTCCTCCAGCATTTTAAGAATCATTATTTTCTCTTCCATTCTAAATTGCTCCTCCTAATCATTGATTAACTTGATTGCCTCATCGGCGGATATTTTGCCATCATATAGCTGTTGAAGCACATCTTTCTTATAATCTCCATCCCTGGGCTGACTTTTATAGCCTAAGGCCTCTATGAGGTTTTCCAATTTGTTCTTGACTGTAGGATAAGAAATACCCATTTCCCTTTCTATTTCTCGGATGTTGCCCCTATTCTTGATAAATATTTCTGCAAATTCTTTTTGCTCCTTTGATAGCATACAAAACTTGCATAATTCAAAATCTCCTTCAATGGAAATACCACAGTTCCTACATTTAAGTTTTGCTACTTCCAATTTACCAGAGCATACAGGGCATGTACCTAGCACTTCTTTTTTCATGAAAACAACTCCTGACTAAAATATGGATATTATTGTATTCATTTTACATCAAAATTTAATAATGTCAATAGCATAATTAAAATATTTAATTAATAATAAAAAAATAATTAAATATTTTAATCTTTACATTTAATAATAATTTAATATTTAGGATTTTATGCATCCATGAGGGAGTAAATTATATTCTGTATATAGATTAAATCTATTATTAATGGAATTGATATTGATTATATCTATATCAATTCTTCTGAAGGTGAGAAAGTATTAGAATAAAAGTATAAAAGGCATATGATTGAGGAGGAAAAAATTATGTTAAAGATAGATTGCCGAGGTTTAAAATGTCCGGAGCCGGTTATAAAAACTAAGAAAGCTTTGGAAGAAATAAATGAAGGCATTGTAGTATCAATAGTTGACAATTTAACTGCCAAAGAAAATGTAAGCCGTTTGGCTTCAAATTTAAATCTCCCATATGATATAGAAGAGAAAGAAGGTTGCTTCTATATTTCAATAAATAAATCCAAGGAAGAAGGGCAAAAAGGTGATAATAATAATGATGATATAGTCATAGTGATCACAAATGATAAACTTGGAAGCGGAAATGATGAGTTGGGAAAAGTTCTTATGAAAAGTTATTTGTATGCTTTGACTGAAGTATCGCCAATGCCCAAGGTTTTGATTTTTCTCAATGGAGGTGTAAAACTTACCTCAGAAGGCTCTGAGGTTTTGGACAATCTGATTAAGCTGGGAGATGCCGGTGTCGAAATAATAAGTTGCGGTACATGTTTGGATTATTATGGCTTGAAGGAAAGCCTTAAGATAGGAGTAATAGGAAATATGTATTCCATAGTAGAAAGAATGCACACTGCGGCAAAAGTAATAAATATTGGATAAGTCATGGCCGATAGATTAATTCTATCGGCTTTTATAATATGCGGGTATGATTATTTACCATTTTGTTGAATTTTAATAGGGGTTTTTAATGGAACTATAGGCTGGATTATGATATTATTAAATATAACTTCAATGAAAAGGAGTAAGGAGGCTGCTATGTACTATCCGAAGAAATTTAATGTTGGCGATATTGTTGAAACAAGAAAGGTTCATCCCTGCGGCAGTAATCAATGGGAGGTTACGAGAGTAGGTGCTGATTTTAAGATGAAATGTCTAGGATGCGGCAGAGTAGTTATGCTTCCAAGGGTGAAGTTTGAGAAATCTGTAAAAAAAGCAATAAAATCTGCTGAATCAGAAGAAAATATTTAGATAGACAGTTGATGAAAAAAAATAATAGTGTTATAATATTATGGCGTAAATTCCTCGCTCTGCAAATGCAGGGCCGTTAGTCCGAGGGGAGGAGGTGAATATTAATGAATTTATACGAGACTATTTATATAATTAAGCCTGATGTGGAAGAAGAGGCTATAAAAGCCCTTGTGGAAAAGTTTAAGGCTCTTATTGAGGAAAATGGAGAAATTGACACCATTGATGAATGGGGCAAGAGAAAACTTGCTTATCTTATCGAAGATTATGCAGAAGGCTACTATGTTTACATGAAGTATAAAGCAGAAAGCCATGTTCCAAAGGAATTGGACAGAGTTTTTGGTATAACTGAGGACATAATCAGACATCTAATCGTAAAATTAGAGAAATAACAAAAGGCGGTGTAATATATGAATAGAGTTGCCCTTGTTGGTAGATTGACTAGAGATCCTGAAATCAGGTATACTCCTGACAGTCAAATGGCAATCACCAGGTTTACAATTGCAGTAGATAGAGTATACAAAAGAGAAGGACAACAAAGTGCCGACTTCTTACCTATTGTAGTATTTGGGAAAATAGCAGAAAATGTTCATAAGTATATTGGTAAAGGCAGATTAGTGTCCGTATCTGGTAGGCTTCAATCCAGAACTTGGGATGACCAAGAAGGCAAGCGTCATTATTCATATGAGGTAGTCGCCGATGAAGTTGGTTTTTTGGATAGAGCCTCTGATTCTAGGGGCCAAACCGGACAAATGGGTTTTGGCGCTGAGACAGAAGATTTCCATCCTGTAGACGAGGAAGATGATCTTCCATTTTAAAATGGATAGGAGGGAATAACTTTGAATAAACACGGAAATTCAGGTGGTGGTAGAATGCGTAAGCCTAAGAAGCGTGTTTGCAACTTTTGCATAGATAAAGTTGAAAATATAGATTATAAAGATGTTAATAGATTGCGCAGATATATTACTGAAAGAGGTAAGATTATACCAAGAAGAATTTCAGGCAACTGTGCAAAGCATCAAAGACAGCTTACTGTGGCAATAAAGAGAGCAAGAAATATTGCATTATTGCCTTTTACAGCAGAATAATATATAACCCGGATAAAACCGGGTTTTTCTTTTATAGCGAAAAAAGTTAGGGAGCAACCTTTTTATGGACTATAGAAAAGTTCTAGTATTTCTTAGTGTTAACTTGACCTAATGAATTACAATGAAAGCCTTCCTTATTGTGAATAAAAAGCTAGTGTGTTATTATAATGATTAACACTAGTAATGACTAAAGGCATTTATTACTTGAAGGATAATGATAAAATACATAGAACTATTTAATAGTTGCTGAGGGGGGATGGTAATGCAGAAAGAGACTGATATTACCAGAAATATAAGATTAATTGAGTTTCTAAAAAGCGAACTGCTGACATCAGTGGCTTCCTTATTTCAAATATTACTAAAAGGTACTAAAGCAAGCCGGGATGCTCTTTTAGATATTTTGGCAAATCTTATACTTGTTACATATTTATTAGGCAAAAGGCTTGGCTTATCTTATGGTGTAATTGATTCTAAAATAATGGACAAAATAAAAATTGGTATGTTGGAAGGTCACGAAACGGAAAAGTGGTATGGAGATTTGTCGGACCTATCTGAATACCTACATAAGCATTAAAGAGGTGCAGAATGAACAGGATTAATACAAAGGCCCTTGTAGAAGGTGCCATATTTGCTTCAGTTACAGCTGTATTAGGAATAATGGTCTATTATATGCCCTTTTTTTCGTTACTAGGTATGTTTTGGCCAACCCCTATAATAATCATAGGTTTCAGGAATGGATTAAAGGTTAGCTTTGTTTCTGCAGTGGTGGCAGCACTAATAGTTGCCATATTCACAGAACCATTTAGTGGATTATATCTTTTCCTGGTTTTCGGAATAGCAGGCATAATCATGGGATATTTGATGCACAAAAAGGCAAACCCGGCTTTAAACATAACCGTTTCTGGTTTGGTATTGGCTGTATGCTCTGTATTTGGCATATTATTTGGATTCTTTTTGGCAGGACAATCTGCTGGGCAGGCTATGGAACAGATGATGAGTATTATGAGTGAATCTATTGATTCAGCTGCCAGCCTTTATAAATCCATGGGAATATCAGAGGAGCAATTGAACAGTACTATTACCACCATGAAAGAATCTCTAGTTGCTATACAACATGTGATACCTACTCTTTTTCTTCTAAGTGGCATGTTTTTCTCTTTCGTGAACTATAAATTTGTTAAAGTAGTATTAAAGAGAATGAAATATGAGGTAGCAGATGTCAAACCATTTTCACAATGGAGAGTGCCTAATAATTTTTCTTTGGGTATGTTAGTAATATTGCTTTTGTCAATGGTAGCTACATATTTTAAAGTACCAAATATGCAAACGGTTCAAATAAATATAATATATATTATAAAGTGGGTATTTACCATAATAGGATTATCGGCAGCGTATTTTTTACTTGATAAGTATCGCATCAGCAAAGCACTTAAGGTTATTATCATGTTTTTCCTGTTTACTAGTTTATCAAACTACCTTGCATTAATAGGACTTATTGATACAGTTTTTGACTTTAGAAAACTAAATAAAAGGCATATCGGGGGGATATGATGAAAGGCAGGTTTTTCCATAGAATGTTAATGCCTGATTCCAATATCTATCTATGGATTATAGGTATAAGCGTTCTTATTATTGGATATTACAATCTGTTTGTTGGATTACTGGGAACAGCGCTGCTAGTTTATCTCGTTTATTACAATGTAAAGCAGAAGGTTCAAAAGAAGGAAGAACTAAGACTTTATATTGAGAAGCTATCGGAGAGTGTGGATTTTGCAACAAAGAATGCTATACTTAATCTGCCTTTTCCGCTGGTTATCTGTGATGAAGAAGGCAATATAAGCTGGTACAATTCATTATTCCTGCAGATGTTCAAAGGAGATTATCTGCTGGATGAGAATGTAACAAACTATTTGCCTGGCTTTGACTTGGATATGGTATTAAAAGAAGAGAAAAGAGAGTTTAAGAACACAAGTGTCAAAGACAGATATTATGATTTACACTGTGAGCCCTTTGATATATCCGAAGATGATAGTGAAAAAAGAATAATAATAATATATTTAATCGATAAGACGGAATATGTGATGCTTAAAAATAGATATCTGGAAGAAAAAAATGTGGTCGCCATTCTGGAAGTCGACAATTTGGAAGAAGTACTAAAGGATGTGGAAGAAGCTTCTCAACCGGTTATACTGGCAGATTTGGATAGAATTATAGGTTCTTGGGCTGCGTTGCATAATGCTTCTATACAGAAATATATGAATGGAGAATATATACTTCATTTTAACCAGAAGCAGCTGTCAATAATTGAGGAAAAGCGTTTCGAGATTCTGGACACCATCAGGGAAATAAGCTCCGGCAACAAGATTCCTCTCACATTAAGCATAGGCGTAGGTGTCAATGGGAAGACTCATGCTGAGCTTCAAAAATTTGCAAAGAGCGCTATGGATATTGCTTTAGCCCGTGGAGGGGATCAGGCTGTAGTCAAGAATCATGATAAACTTTCTTTTTATGGAGGCAAGTCAAAAGCAGTAGAAAAGAGGACAAAGGTAAAGGCGAGAGTAATCGCTTATGCTTTGAGACAGCTCATTGAACAGGCCCAGGATATTCTCATATTAGGCCACGAAATGCCTGATCTGGATTGCTTGGGCGCTTCTTTGGGAATATATAGGTGTTGTAAAAACCATAACAAGCCGGTTAGAATAGTATTGAACAAGGTTAATGCAGGTATAGAAAATCTATGGACAGAACTAAGAGAAGACGAAGAATATGACGATGCATTTATCAGTGGCGATGAAGCCTTAACTTATGATAGTAAGGGAACCCTTCTCATCATTGTGGATGTACATAGGCCTAGCTTTACAGTAGAACCGGAATTAATTAATAGAATAGAGAAAAAGGTGATAATTGATCACCATAGAAGAGGTACTGAATTTGTAGATGATGCGGTACTCACATATATAGAACCCTATGCCTCATCTACCAGTGAGCTGGTTACTGAGATTCTCCAATATATGTTTGAAAAACCCAAGATTAAACAGATTGAGGCAGAGGCGTTGTTGGCAGGCATCTTTATAGATACGAAGAACTTCTCCTTCCAGACAGGAGTCAGAACCTTCGAAGCTGCGTCCTTCTTGAGAAGGGCTGGAGCTGATACCACTCTGACAAGACAATTATTTCAGGATAATATGGATACATTCCTGATTAGGGCTGAGGTTGTAAAGAAGGCGCAGATGTATAAAAATAATATTGCCATTTCATATATACCGAAAAATGTAGATAACCCTGCACTAATTGCGGCTCAAGCTGCAGATGAGCTATTAAACATAAAAGGAATAAATGCGTCTTTTGTATTATCTGAGATTGAGGGGTATATTTTCATTAGCGGAAGATCCCTTGGTGAGATTAATGTACAGGTTGTATTGGAGAAACTGGGTGGCGGAGGTCATTTAACTGTTGCAGGTGCCCAACTCTCCGGTATTGATATGGAAGAAGCCATCACAATGATTAAGAATGCAATAGATGAATATATAAAGGAAGGTGAGAGATAATGAAGGTTGTTTTACTGCAGGATGTAAAATCTTTGGGGAAAAAAGATGACATTGTAAATGTAAGCGATGGATATGCAAGGAACTTTTTATTCCCAAAGAAGCTGGCGGTTGAAGCTACTGTAGGCAAGCTCAATGAAATATCCGATAAGAAGAGTTCCTTGGAAAATAAAAAGAAAAAAGAGCTGGAAAAAGCTAAAGCACTGGCTGAGAAATTGAATAAAATCGAGATATTAATCAAGACAAAGGCTGGAGTAAACGGGAAGCTCTTCGGCTCAATTACAGCTAAGGATATTGCAGATATAATAAAGCAAAAACATAAAATAGAAGTAGATAAAAAGAAGATAGTTCTTGATGACGCAATAAAATCTTTGGGAACTCAAGAAGTTGAGATAAAGGTTTATCCAGAGGTTACAGCAAAGGTGAAAGTAACTGTTGCACAAGAATAGGGAAGAGGGGTCACATTGGAATATAGCATAGTATGCAGCAATAATGAATTATTAGATGTACTTATTGATTACAGCAAGAAAATCTACGGAGACATGAAATGTAAAGGCATAGATGATTTAAAGGATCCTAAGGCAAAGGCAAAGAAACTCTGGCAAATACTTAATCCGGAAGAGGCTGCGTCATTTCAAGAGCAGATGGATTTGGATTATATGTTGGAATCTATAAGGGACAAGCTATCAGATAAAGCTGCCAGAGTGTATACGGAAAAGTTAATTAAGCAGGAAATACTCCATAAAATAGAGGAAAATGAAAGAGAATATTTAAATCAAATAAAGCTTCAGATTATAAAAAAGCACTCAGATAATGAAAATCCATCAACTCTGAAAAAGTATGCAGAATTAGAGAAGAAGAAAAGGATATCTTTGACAAAGCAAATATCAGATATATTAAGGCCCCAAAAAGAAGAAGAAATTATTGGACAGTATAGGGGCGTAAAAACATTGATATCAAAGATTGCTTCTCCTTTTCCTCAGCATGTTATTATCTATGGACCTCCTGGTGTAGGAAAAACATCTGCTGCCAGAATAGCGCTTAAAACAGCTAAGGAGAAACCATATAGTCCTTTTGATAAAGACGCGCCTTT
Source organism: Lutispora sp. (assembly GCF_041687175.1). Taxonomy (NCBI): domain Bacteria; kingdom Bacillati; phylum Bacillota; class Clostridia; order Lutisporales; family Lutisporaceae; genus Lutispora; species Lutispora sp. The sequence continues at coordinate 18,993 of NZ_JAWLCK010000006.1, read as the reverse complement.
TATCGAAGTAAATGGTACTACATTGAGATGGGATCCTAAAGAGGCGGTAAATCCACTCCTTGGCTCTGTACATGATCCTATATATCAAGGAGCAAGAAAAGATTTATCTGATATAGGGATACCAGAGCCAAAACCTGGGCTGGTGACGGAAGCACATGGAGGTATTTTGTTTATAGATGAAATAGGTGAATTGGACTTAATGCTCCAAAACAAGCTACTAAAAGTGCTGGAAGACAAAAAAGTTGATTTTGATTCTTCATACTATGATGAAAGCAGCATTGAAATACCAAAATACATCCATATGCTGTTCAAGGAGGGAGCGCCAGCAGATTTTATACTAATAGGCGCTACAACCAGAAGACCAGAGGAGATAAACCCTGCATTAAGATCCAGATGTGCCGAGATATTTTTTGATCCGCTAAGCCCAAAAGATATTGAAGCTATATTGGAAAATGGTGCCCAAAGGCTTGATATAACCATAGACGATGATGCTAAGAAACTAATAAGCAAGCATACCTATGACGCAAGAAAAGCCATAAATATTTTGTTAGACTGTTATTCCAGTCACCTTTATGAAAAGCCGAATCAGAGAGTTATCATAGATTATGACAGAGCAAAGCGAGTATTAGGCCCTCTTGTCAGGGAGGAATATACAGAAGAGAGAGTAGGCTTTGAAACAGGAAAGGTATATGGAGCTGGGGTAAATGGATATTTAGGAAGTATTATAGAATTTGAATCCTTAGCCTTTAAAAGAGATGATGAGATGGGTTCTGTAAGATTTAATGAAACAGCTGGCTCAATGATACGAGATTCTCTTTTCAATGCCCTTGCAGTTCTTAAGTATAACATGGGCATAAATCCTGACAAATATGATATACATGTTAACTGCATTGGTGGAGCCAAAGTAGATGGACCATCAGCAGGTCTGGCTATAACATGTCTTTTGTATTCAGCAATCATGCAAAAACCTTTGCGCAGAGATTGCTGTATAACGGGGGAAATATCTATAGGCGGGGACATAAAAGCAGTAGGTGGAATAAGAGAGAAAATTAACGCTGCCATAAGGGCAGGTTTTAAGCATATGATAATACCCTATGAAAATAAAAAGGATACCATAGACATTGAAGGTATAAACATAATTGAAGCAGGCAATATAAAAGAAGTAATGGAATTTTTGACCATATAACCCTGGGGTTTGTGAGGTGTAATTATGAGTGAGCTGATACAAAAGATACCGCCAAACAACTTAGAAGCAGAACAGTCTGTTTTAGGTGCAATGCTTTTGGACAAGGAAGCTATATCAGCAGCTTCTGAAATATTGAAAGGCGATGATTTTTATAGGGAAGTCCACAAAGAAATTTTTGAAGCAATTATTGATATTTATAATGATAATAATCCTGTGGACCTAATTACTCTTACAGAAAAGTTAAAGGGTAGAAATACTTTAGAGGCAGTGGGAGGTATAACTTACCTTACTCAGCTTATGAATATTGTACCTACAACCAGCAATATAGATCAATATGTAAAAATTGTAGAAGAAAAATCCTTATTAAGAAAGCTGATAAAATCATCCAATGAAATTATATCCAAATGCTATGATAATCCAGAAGACCCTATAGAGGTAGTGGATCAGGCAGAAAAGAGCATATTTGATATTTCCTTGAGCAAATCCTCTCAAGGCTTTGTACCTATTAAGCAAATACTAACAACCAATTTTGACAGAATTGAGGAACTTTACCTAAATAAGGGTAAAATAACTGGGATACCAACAGGTTTTGTGGACTTGGACCAGAAGCTGTCGGGCTTGCAAAGATCAGACCTTATATTGATTGCAGCAAGACCATCTATGGGTAAATCAGCGCTTATGATGAACCTGGTGCAACATGCGGCTGTGAGGGAAAACATTCCTGTGGCTATATTTTCATTAGAAATGTCAAAGGAGCAGCTTTCACAAAGGCTTCTCTGTGCAGAAGCATTGATAGATGCACATAGACTTAGGACAGGAGATATAACGGAAGATGAATGGATAAAGCTTGCCAGAGCAATGGGGGTACTTGCTGATAAACCCATATTCATAGATGATACTCCTGCAATATCTATTACTGAGATGAGAGCAAAATGCCGAAGATTGAAAATAGAGCATGGTTTAGGCTTGATAGCCATAGACTATCTACAGCTCATGTCCGGCAGCAGTAAATATGACAGCAGGCAACAGGAAGTCTCCGATATATCCAGATCCCTAAAAGCATTGGCTCGTGAACTGGATGTACCGGTAGTGGCTTTGTCTCAGCTTAGCCGTGCACCTGAAATGAGAGCAGATCACAGGCCAATATTATCTGATTTAAGAGAGTCGGGTGCCATCGAGCAGGATGCAGATGTGGTTATATTCCTTTATAGGGATGAATACTATCATCCTGATACAGAAAAAAAGAACATAGGAGAAGTTATAATAGCAAAGCAGAGAAACGGCCCTACCGGTGTTGTAGAATTGGTATGGTTGGGACAGTTTACTAAGTTTGCAGATAAAGCAAAGTTGTAAAACCGCGATATTCGCGGTTTTTTTTACTCCGTGTCATGTCTTACTCTTAAGTTATCCACAATATTTTATGTAACAAGTGGATAACTTGAATAAAGTCAAAAATGCCGATTCTACATCCATTGAAATTACATATATACAAAAGGCTATTCGAACATATGTGCATATCTCTGTGGATAATGTGGATAATGTGGATTCGAAAATCAAGAATTAGGGAAACAAGAAAATACAGAATATTCAACTAATATGATAAAATATGACAAATTAACATAATATATGTTGAAACGTGTTATCGGTTGATGACATAATAATCTATTAGTAGTCAAAAATAGATATATAGAATAAAATAATATTATGAATAATAAGTGATGGTTGTTAATAAGTTGTACACAAGTTGACTCTATAATACACATCTGTTAATATAAGAAAGGCTTCTATGTAAACATTATGCTTATACACAAAGGCAGAAAAAATATACTGATGAATAAAGGGTGAAATTTATGAAAAATAAATATGATGTCATCATAATAGGTGCTGGTCCGGCAGGTATATTTACGGCTCTTGAGTTGGTAAATAACAACAAGGATTTAGACATACTTATTTTGGATAAAGGTAGGACTTTGTCTCAGAGGAAATGTCCGGCAAGAAGCATAGGCAGATGTGTGAGCTGTGACCCTTGTGGTATTACTTTTGGTTGGTCAGGAGCAGGAGCCTTTAGTGACGGTAAGCTGTCTTTAAGTCCTGAGGTCGGTGGCAATATTACCGATTACATGACAGAAGATGAAGCAAAGGAATTGATAAACTATGCAGATTCCATCTATTTAGACTTTGGAGCTCAAAGTGAAGTTCATGGTTTAAACAGTAAAAAGATTGATGATGTAAAATATGAAGCTTCGAGACATAATATACAGCTGATTCCCTGTCCAGTAAGACATCTAGGCACAGAAAAAGCTTATTATGTTTTGGAAGGCATGTATAAATACCTGGTAGAGAATCCAAAGGTTGATTTCTCTGAATTGACAACAGTAGTAGATATAAATGAGGAAAACAGCATAGCAAAATCTGTAACAATAAATATAAAAGGTAAGGAAACAATAGTTATTGAAGGAGAATATATTGTTGCAGCTCCTGGCAGGGGAGGCGCTGAATGGCTTTCTGAACAAACTAGAAAACTTTCAATAAAAACTGCTAACAATGCAGTTGATATAGGAGTAAGAGTAGAAGTTCCTAATAGCATTATGGATCATCTTACAAAGGATCTCTATGAGGCCAAGCTTGTTTATTATTCAGATACTTTTGACAACAAAGTAAGAACATTCTGTATGAATCCAGGCGGAGTGGTATCTCAAGAAAATTATGAAGGCGGTCTAGCTTTAGTAAATGGCCATAGCTATGCAGATGACAGCCTTAAAACTGATAATACTAATTTTGCCATGTTAGTTTCAACAAGATTTACAGAACCTTTCAAAGAGCCCATTGAGTATGGTAAATATGTAGCAAGGCTGGCAAATATGTTGACAGGCGGTGGTATACTAGTTCAAAGACTTGGAGATTTGCTTCAGGGAAGACGAACAGATAGGGATAGATTGAAGAAGTCTACAACTATACCAACTATGAAAAATGCAGTGCCTGGAGATTTAAGTTATGTATTGCCTCATAGATATCTGGTATCCATCATAGAAGCAATGAAGGCATTTGACAATATAGCACCTGGTCTATATTCAAAGAATACTCTTCTATATGGTGTAGAATGTAAGTTTTATTCTAGCAAGGTACAGGTTAATAATAAATTTGAAACTTCAGTTAAAAACCTTTATACAATAGGTGATGGAGCAGGTATTACCAGAGGGCTTATGCAAGCCTCTGTAACCGGCATAGTTGTGGCAAGAGATATAATTAGTAAGCTTTAATGATAATTTTGTATATAAAAACAAAGATTTGCCATTGCAAAAAATTAAAAATCCAATTATAATATCATTATCTCACTTAATACTGCATGTTAAAAAACGCATTAACTCAACATAAAATTGGCAATAAAAAAATATAAAAATAATGTTGACAAAATGGTTTGAAACATGTAGAATGTATAAATGTGAGCGCTAACACTCACAGAGGATCCACTAGCTCAGTAGGTAGAGCACATGACTTTTAATCATGGTGTCCGGAGTTCGACTCTCCGGTGGATCACCATCAAATGGCCCGTTGGTCAAGCGGTTAAGACATCGCCCTTTCACGGCGGTAACAGGGGTTCGATTCCCCTACGGGTCACCATTATAATTGGGCGCATAGCTCAGCTGGGAGAGCATCTGCCTTACAAGCAGAGGGTCATAGGTTCGAGCCCTATTGTGCCCACCATTTTAAAATTTTATTCGGCCCAGTAGTTCAGTTGGTTAGAATGCCAGCCTGTCACGCTGGAGGTCGACGGTTCGAGCCCGTTCTGGGTCGCCATTAAGTAGGCTGGTGTAGCTCAATTGGCAGAGCAGCTGACTTGTAATCAGCAGGTTGGCGGTTCGATTCCGTTCACCAGCTCCATATGAAAGATAACACTGCAAGTAATTGCAGTGTTTTTTTTATGTATTATTGACAGCACTTTTATTTGACCTGAATGATTTGCAAAAGTTCAGGAAGCTTTTGAGAGCATGAGAATGCTGTATGCTATTATTCCAGAAAATCCTGATAGTCCTGTTTACTGTTCTATCTTGAAAGGGAATAGCAGTTACCTTATAGCTGTCGAGGGCAGGTATTTTAGGCATAATAGCTATTCCAAGCTGTGCTCCTACAAAAGAAGCCATAGAGTTGCATTCGTCAACTTCAAAAAAGATGTTTGGGATTATATTGTATTTTTTGAATAAGGAATTGGTTTGATAGAATAGATCAGTTCCTTTTTTGATCATTATGAATCTTTCATTCTTAAAATCATCTATTGTGACTGATGTATACTTTGCTAAAGGATGACTATTGTATACAACAAGATAGAGCTCCTGTTCAAATAAAGGGATAGATTCGATGCACTCGTTAACTACTCCACTACACGGAGCCATGACAACATCAAGGGAGCCTTCTATCAGCTTTTTCATTAGGAACTCAGTTATATTAACCTGGAAACTGAAACTAATATTACGGTTACCCCTATAGATGTAGAATTCATCGATTAATTGTGGAATTGCATCAAAGCTGACAGAGTAGATGTATCCTAGATTGATGTTCCCGTTTGAAGGATAATACATTTTATTAAGCTGGGCTTCGCCCTGGACAAGTATGTTAAGAGCACTTTCAGCATATGGGAGAAAGGCTTCACCGTATTCTGTCAATGAAACATTTATACCTTCCTTTTTAAAAAGTGGTACACCTAATCTCTTGCTTAGTTGGGAAATTGCATAACTGAGGCTGGGTTGAGATATATTGAGATTCTCAGCTGCTTTAGTAAAATGCAGTGTACGTGCTGTTTCAACAAAATATCTCAATTGCTGTAAGGTCATAATATCACCTCCTGTGGAGTTGAAAGTTATAACAGCATAATTAAATCATAGAGAACTTTTATTAAATTATATAAAACAAGTATTAGACAGTCAAGGAAAAGGGACATATAATTATTATAAAATAAATAATATTTATACAATTGATAAATCAGTGACTGCCTATAACTAGGAAAAGTTACATGTGAGCAAATAAAAAAGACTATGATTAATGGCCTTTCACATAATTCTTCTCCAAATTGCTTATCTGCTTTAAGACTCGTCATAACACAGAGAACGACCAGATGAAAAAAATGATTATTTATTCTATTAAAAATAACATTCTAAAACTCACAATAAAAAGATTATATATTGAAGGAAGGGATTCAATATGAAAACCATAAATATTGCATTAATAGGCTCAGGTTACGGAGGAGTTTTGCATGCAAATGGTTATAGAAAGGTCAGCAAAGTGCCTGTGAAGATCAAAACGGTAGTAGATGCCTATGATTTGGAAAAGGCACAGAAATTAGCCAATAATTATGGAATTGAGAATGTATCAAGGAATATAGAAGATATACTCAATGATCCGGAAATAGATATAGTTGATATTTGTACTCCTCCCATGTCCCATGTAGATATAACAATGAGAGCTCTGAAAGCTGGAAAGCATGTTATCTGTGAAAAACCATTGACTGGTTATTTCGGAGAAGAAGATGATGAAAAACCTATAGGAATAAAAGTCTCTAAAGCAAAGATGTATAAAAAGGTTATTGAGCAGATCGAAGAACTAAAAAAAGTAGTTGATAAAAGTGACAAGTTGTTTATGTATGCGGAGAACTATGTTTATTGTCCTGCGGTTACAAAGGCTGCAGAGATTATTAGAAATAAAAAGAGTAAAATTTTGCTCATGAAAGGTGAAGAAAGCTTAAGAGGGTCTTCATCACCAGTTGCAGGGCAATGGGACAAAACTGGCGGTGGATCCCTTATAAGGATTGGGTCTCATCCACTAACAGGGATATTGTGGTTGAAGCAAGTTGAAGCTGCTGCAAGGAACGAAAAAATTGATGTGGTTAGTGTAACGGCTGATATGGGCAATACTAGCTCTAATCTTACCCAATATGAAAAAAGACATTTAACAAGTAAACCATACGATGTTGAAGAATTTGCAAATGTAACATTAACTTTTTCTGATAATACAAAAGCTATTGTAATAGCCAGTGATAATGTATTGGGAGGGACTAAAAATTATATCGAAATCTATGCAAATGACGGAACATTAATGTGCAACATAACTCCTGCAGATAATCTTAAGGCTTACTTCCTGGATCAAGAAGGTTTAGAAAACGTGGAGTTTTCAGAAATGCTTCCAGAAAAAACAGGTTGGAATAACTTATTTGTATGCGATGAAATACTACGGGGGTATGTATATGAATTGCAGGACTTTGTTGAATCTGTAGCTTATGGCAGAAAACCTGTTTCTGGTTTTGATTTAGCTTACGAAGCTATAAAAGTCATATATGCAGCATACCAATCTGCAAGCGAAGGAAGAAAGATTGAACTATAGCTTGAATTGATTTGAAACTAAAGAGTAATACATGCACCAGCCATCAAAGCGTTTAAAACTACATTGGCATAAAAGCCAATTATCTAATACGAAAGCTTAGACAAATCATAGAGAATTTCTATCAAGTTATACAAAACCGGTATTAGACAGCCAAATAAATGTTATTTAGAATTAAATTAAAATAAAAAATATTTAGTTAATTAACAAGGGGGGAAAAGCATGAACCTTCCATCAAAGGTAACTATTTGTGAAGTTGGCCTTCGGGATGGTTTGCAGAATGAAGCCAAGATATTGCAAACTGAAGAAAAGCTGGAGATAGCCAATGATCTTATAGATGCCGGTTTCAAAGTAATTGAATTGGGTTCATTTATGAGTCCAAAGGCAGTACCTCAAATGGCAGATACCGATGAGCTTTACAAGCATTTGAATAAAATTGATGGCGTAGAGCTTAGGGCATTGATTGCCAATAAAAAAGGTATAGAAAGAGCAATAAACTGCGGGTGCCGCAAGGTCAAGCTTAATGTATCAGCAAGCCGGGGACATAATCTGGCAAATTTGAACATGACACCTGAACAAAGTGTTGCAGGCTTTAAGGAAATTGTTGATATTGCATCACAACATGAAATTGAGGTATCCGGATCTATATCCATGCCCTTTGGTTCTCCATGGGAAGGCAATATACCACTAGATGATGTACAGAGTATAGTTGAAGCATACTTGAATGTGGGAGTAACTGAAATATCCCTGTCGGATGCATCTGGAATGGCTGTGCCAAATCAGGTTTATGAAATGTGCAACAAAATGCATGAGCGCTATCCACAGGTGAAATGGTGGCTGCATTTCCATAATACGAGAGGTATGGCTATGGCCAATATCCTGGCTGCAATGCAGGCAGGCATAACTCAATTTGACTCTTCCTTCTGCGGCTTGGGTGGTTGTCCTTTTGTTCCTGGAGCGGCGGGGAATGTATCATCCGAGGATGTGGTACATATGATGGATGAGATGGGAATAGAAACAGGTATCGATATTATTAAGTTAATAGAGATTTCTAAGAAGGTAAGGCAAATGATAGGCCATGACACTGATTCCTATATACTTAAGGCCGGCCGTTCGAAGGATTTAATTAAAAAATAAACCAACGCACATATATAAAGGAAAAACATTTGATTAGGGGGAATTAATATGAGCAGGATGAATTCAATGGATGAAGTCTATGCAAAGCTTACTCAGGATCAGATAGATGAGATAGAAGAAAAGTTTGCAAGGGCTGATGCTGCACAAAAGATATTTGAAAAATGGAGCCAGGAGGAAGTTGACCGCACCATCAGAGCTATAGCATGGAAAGTAGCAAATACTCAGACATTTAAAGAACTGGTTAAAATGAGCATAGAGGAAAGCGGAATGGGTGATCCTGTAACCCGTGAGAACAAGAAATACAAGATTAGAGGCGTGCTGAGGGATGCACTTCGTCAGAAGAGTGTAGGTATCATAGAAGAAATACCAGAGAAGGGTATAGTTAAGTATGGAAAGCCTGTAGGAGTTATTGCCTGTGTTATTCCAGCTACCAATCCAGACCTGACACCTGCAGGTAATGCTATATATGCACTTAAAGCACGAAACGCTATAATTTTCTCGCCTCATCCCAGAGCAGCTAAGACAGGAGGACGAACAATTGAGCTTATGCGTGAAGGCTTAAGACAGGTAGGCGCACCGGAAGACCTAATCCAGATTCTTGGTCAGGGAAAAGCTAAAATAAACAGGGCTATGTCTGAAGCCCTCAATACAAAATGCGATTTGGTAATTGCCACTGGCGGACAGGGTGTTGTAAGAAGAGCATATTATTCAGGTACTCCAGCCTATGGTGTTGGCGCCGGAAATGCTACCATGATTTGGGATGAAACAGCTAAGCAGGACCTTCACAAAGCTGCATACAACACCATGCTTTCCAAGACATCAGATTTCGGTTCTGGATGCTCTGCTGATGGAAACATCATTATTCATGAAAGTATTTACGACGATGCAATCAAGGAGTTAATTGCAGTAGGAGGCTACTTGCTAAGTGAGGAAGAACAGAAAGCTATCAAGAAGATTATGTGGGATGAAGAGTGCCACCGTTTACCAGAATCAGTAGCCGTGTCACCTCAGAGAATGGCTGAGTTAGCAGGATTCTCCATACCCGAGGATCGCAAATTCCTTATAGCTAAGGGTACAAGCTCTTACACAACCAGCTATGAGGATGTATGGTGCAGAGAAAAATTAACAACTTTATTGGCAGTACACAAATACGAAGGCGAATTCCAGAATGCCATAAATATAGTTAAAGCAATACATGAAGTAGGCGGCAAAGGTCACAGCGTAGGTATATTCTCATTTGATGATGACCATATACACAGACTTGCTCTTGAAGCTTGTGTAGGTCGTATCATGGTTAGACAGCCACAATCAAAATCCAATGCAGGATCCTTTACTAATGGAATGCCTATGACTTCAAGTCTTGGATGCGGAACCTGGGGTGGCAATGCAACATCAGAGAATGTTCATCTACACCACTATATGAATGTTACATGGGTATCAAGAGAAATACCTGAAGATAGACCCAGTGATGAAGAATTATTTGGTGAATTCTACGAGCCCGAAAGAGAAGGGCGGGCATAGAAAGGGGGAAATGTCTTGAAAAAACTAGTTTCTGATCTGATGGTGGATTATTTGGAGCGTCGCGAAGTTGAATATGTATTTGGTCTCTGCGGCCATACTGTAATAGGCTTTCTGGACGCACTATCCAGGAGCAAAAGCGTAAAATATATATCCTTTAGAAATGAGCAGATTGCTGCTATGGCAGCTGATGGGTACGCTCGAATAAAGAAAAAGGCCGGGGTTGTACTGTGCCACTTAGGTCCCGGTATTATGAATACAGTAACAGGAGTTGGAAATGCATCATTTGACTCAATACCTATGGTATTGATAGCAGGAGATGTTCCAAGGTATTATTATGGGAAGCATCCTCATCAGGAAGTAAACCTACATGCTGATGCTTCTCAGTATGAAATACTAAAACCTTTAGTAAAGAGAGCCTGGAGAGTTGATGACCCTGAGGCAATGCCGGAAATACTGGACAAAGCCTTCCGGCTGGCTGAAAGCGGAAGACCTGGTCCGGTTCTCATATCTGTACCCATGGATGTCTTCTCTGAAAAGATTGAAGAAGATCTTTTCGCCCGTACTTATCGTGATAGCCATGAGACAATTAAACCTGCACTGGCACCTTCAGCTGCAAAGGCCATAGCCAAAAAGCTGGTGGAAGCTAAGAATCCGGTTATTCATGCTGGCGGAGGAATACTATCTGCAGGAGCATCCAGGGAGCTTCAGGATTTGGTGGAGTTCCTTGATATACCAGTATCTAGAACACTGATGGGACAGGGCTGCATATCTGATACTCATCCATTGATGCTTGGTCAGACAGGATTCTGGGGTCTTGAATTTACCCATAGATTTACTGCCAATGCAGATGTATTGCTAGGTCTCGGAACTCGATTTGCTGAAGCTGACAGTTCCAGCTGGTATCCCGGTGTGACCTTTGATATGAATAAGACAGAATTTATACAAATTGACATAGATCCAGCAGAAATTGGCCGCAACTATCCAGTGAGCATTGGTGCAGTAGCTGACTTGAAAGAGGCGCTTGTGCAGATTCTGGAAGAAGCAAAAATACTGTGTCCAGAGGGAATAAAAAGACCAGAACTGAGAGAAATGATCAAGAAAAATCGTGAGTTATTCAAAGAATCCAATAAAGCAATATCTGAGGATGGACGCTTCCCTATGACTCCTCAACGAATTTTGAAGGATGTAAAGGAAGTCATTCCTGAGGATGCAATCATATTTACTGATGTAGGTTGGAATAAGAATGGTGTGGCTCAGCAATTTGACATAACTATTCCTGGGACCATTCACCACAGTTCAGGACTAGCAACCATGGGTTTCGGAGCATCGGCGCTTTTGGGTGGCAAGCTGGCGGCACCTGATAAGGTTGTAATCACACTTGTCGGAGACGGCGGATTCGGAATTAATCCAAGCACACTTGCAACAGCAGTGGAACAGGATATTCCAGTAATATGGATTGTTATGAACAACTCTGCATTCGGAACTATCGCAGGTTTGGAATATTCCAATTATAAAACTAAGTTCGGAACGGTATTTACCACACCTGATGGAAAACAGTATTCTCCAAACTGGGCAGAAGTTGCTAAGGGGTATGGAGTGGAGGCAATTCGCATAGATTCGGCTGATGCCTTCAAGCCTGCATTAGAAAAAGCCTTGGCCAGCAATAGGCCCTTCCTGTTGGATGTTCCAATGGAAAATATCGCTGTACCTACACCTGGCTGCTGGAATATAAATGATATTTATACACCAAAACCAAATGTAATTAACGGGAAAGTGATAAAGAACGAGAAGGGCGAATATGAAGCCCCAAATCATTCCGGTTCACATAAATAAGTAGAGAGTTTGAAAGGAGAAAAATTATGTCTAGAAAGTTTTCACTTGCTTATCTTACAATACCCGGAACTAACCCAGTTGATCAAATACGCATAGCTGCGGAGGCGGGATATGATTTTGTCAGCCTCCGCCCAATTCCTATGCATCTTCCTAATGAACCTCTTTTCCAGTTTGACAAGGATAAGAATTTATTCAATGACATAAGGAAATCTCTTTCAGAAAACAATATTAGACTGATGGACATCGAGTTGGCCAGAGTTAGAGAGGATCTGAAGGTTGAGGATTATGAATCTGCATTCTCTGCAGCGGCAGAACTTGGAGCCACAGATGTACTTTCAAGCATATGGTCTAAGGACAAAGACTACTACTATAGAGAATTTGCTAAAATATGTGATCTAGCTGCAAAATATTCATTACGTGTAAATCTGGAGTTTGTTACTTTTGCAGGAGTTACAAATCTTGTTGAAGCCTTAGATGTACTTAATAAAGTGGAACGGCCTAATGCATACCTTATGGTGGATACCCTTCATGCTCACAGATCAAGAGTAACCGTAGATGAAATAGCTAAGGTGGAGCCTTCAAAATTTGGATTTATTCATCTTTGTGATGGCCCGGGCCCCATACCTGCATTGGATGATCCAAGTATGACTGGAGTTGCAAGAGAAGGAAGGCTCTATCCAGGAGAAGGGGAAATAGATTTAAAGAGTATGCTTGCTGCAATGCCTCCAAACCCAATATCAATAGAATTGCCAAACTCCAAGGAAATGGCTTTGAGAGGAGCATCAGGGCATGCTTCTCAGTGTCTAATCAAGGCAAAGCAGTACTTTGCGGAGAACGGAATCCAGTAGATAAGCTTACAGTTATCCTTGATTATAGATATAATGTATAAAAGGAGGAAACTAAGATGCCCGTTAATATTAATACTAAGATGGTTACTCTTCTGGGAAAACCATTATCACAATCCTATGCTGCCAGGATGCAGAATGCTGCCTACAGAGCAGCTGGAATAAACATGTTGTATTTTTATACGGAGGTTGAAAATGACCATTTACCTGATGTAATCAATGGCATTAGACATATGAACTTTGCTGGATTTGCGGTAACTAAGCCCAATAAGGTGGAAGTCATGAAATATGTTGACGAAGTGGATCCTCTATGTGAAAAAATGAATGCAAGCAATACTGTAGTACTCAAGGACGGAAAACTTAAGGCATACAACACTGATGGTATTGGTTTCTTCAGATCTTTGCAAGAAGAAGCACCTGAAATAGATGTCAAAGATTCTGTATTCTTCTGCCTTGGAGCTGGAGGAGCTGCCAGAGCCATATGCAGCGTACTTGCATATAACGGAGCAAAGAAAATATACATTGCAAGCAGAACTATATCAAAAGTCAAGGAACTGGTAGATGATATCAATGATAAATTTGCACCTGTAGCTGAAGTGGTAGACATGCAGAACACAGATCTGATGAAAGAAAAGGTAGCAGCATCAGATGTAATCATGAACAATACAGGGTTGGGCATGCCTGTAAGCATTGACAAAACACCAATTCCGAAAGAATATCTCAGACCTGGACAGTTATGCTTCGACGCAATCTATAACCCATCTAAGACCAGGTTCCTCATCGAAGCTGAAGAAGTTGGATGTAAGATAATGAATGGATTGGGGATGTCTCTTTATCAGGGAGCCGCGCAGATTGAACTTTGGAGTGGTATGGAGGCTCCTATCGAAGCAATGCGCCAGGAACTTCTTGATATTCTCTCGGGCAAGGAAGAAAAATAGTGGCAATCAGAATCTAATCTCACTTGGACAATGGGAAGGAGGTAACAAGATGAGTAGGCTTAAATGGTTGAATGATCACTTTGAAGAAGCAATCATGGTTTTTTTGCTAGCAACTATTTCATCTGTGATGATGGCACAAATTATTGCAAGGACCTTCGCAGTTTCAATGACCTGGCCTGAGGAGTTTTGCAGATATTGCTACATATGGACAGTATTCCTATCCCTTGGGTATACAATCAAAAAGGGAAATATGCTGCGGGTAGGAATACTTATGGACTTGCTTCCCCAAAAAGTGCGAAAGACTATTGAGATTATTGTAAACATTATAATGCTAGTAATATTTATTATATTGTTCAGATACTCAATAGTATATACCGGCAAGGTCAAGGCTACAGGGCAATTTTCACCAGCTATGCATATACCTATGTGGATTATGTATATGTCTACAGTTATAGGTTTCGGCTTGAGTGTCCTTCGTATGATACAAGAGTTAATTTCCAACTTCAAGAACTTCAATAAAAAAATTGAAACGACTCTAGAAGCAACATTAAAGGAAGCAAAGCAGGAAGTGGAGGCTACTAGAATTGATTACGCTGAAAAAGCAGATTTAACAGGGGGTGAAATCTAATGGCATTATGGGTATTTGTTGTGTTTTTAGCAGCACTTGCGTTTGCAGTTCCTATTGCTATGAGTATGGTGATGGGAGCACTTACACCCCTTGTTTTAGGCGGAACAGGAAGCTCTATACAGCAATTAATTGCAAACAGCTTTTCTGGATCTGATACTACACCGATACTAGCAGTACCTCTTTTCATCCTCGGAGGAGTGCTTATGGCCGAGGGTGGGATATCTCGAAGGTTGTTTAATTTCTTTGCTTATTTTGTCGGTAATTTGCCTGGTGGGCTACCATGTGCTGTTATTCTTACATGTCTTTTTTATGGAGCTATTTCAGGTTCAGGTCCTGCTACTACAGCAGCAGTAGGATCAATGACTATTCCCTTTCTGATAGATATGGGCTATGACAGGACTTGGTCTTCGGGTATGGTTGCTACTGCAGGTGGCCTTGGAGTTATAATACCTCCTTCTATACCTTTTGTTCTGTATTCATTGGCTACAGGAGTATCAACTGGAGCCCTCTTTCTGGGAGGAGTTCTTCCAGGTATACTAATCGGACTTAGCATGATGATTTATGCTGTTGCATACTGTATGCGTAAGGGAGAAGATAAAGAGAAAATCAAAGTAAAGATGAAAGAGCTGCGCTCTAAAGGGTTCCTTAATCTATTTAAGGAAAGCTTCTGGGCTTTGCTGTCTCCTGTAATAGTATTAGGAGGTATCTATTCAGGAATAGTAACTCCGACAGAAGCTGCATGTATATCGGTATTTTATTCCTTGTTTGTTTCTTTGGTAATCTATAAATCATTTACAGTGAAGGAAATAATTCCTTTTCTAGGAAATGCAGTAAAAACCTATGCACCGCTATGTTTTGTGCTTGCCTTTGCAACCGCATTTGGAAGAGTGCTGGCTCTAGCTAAAGCTCCGGCATTGATTGAGAACTTTATACTGAACAACTTCTCATCAAGCTTTTCTGTTTTGACAGGAATTGTAGTGATATTCTTATTGTTGGGAATGGTTATGGATACAGGACCTGCCATAGTTATACTGGCACCCATATTACTTCCAGCTGTTCAATCTTTAGGAGTTGATCCGGTTCATTTTGGTGTTATTATGGTGTGTTGTCTGTCAATAGGATTAGCAACTCCACCTTTTGGACTTGATCTTTTCGTAGCAGGAACATTATCCGATACACCTCCCATGTCTGTTGCTAGAAAAGCGATGCCTTTCATAATTGCATTTGGTATTGCACTATTTATTATCACTTATATACCCTGGTTTAGCCTTGTTCTCCTGTAAAAGGGAGTCAGGAAATAAATAAAATAAATGAAATAAAGGGGGAAAGAAAATGAAAAAATTACTTATCTTATTATTGGTACTAGTTATGGCATTAGTTCCAGTAGGATGTGCTAAAGAAGCGCCGACAACACAACAACCGTCAGAACAACCAGCAGAACAACCGGCAGAAGGTGGAAATGAATACTCTTCTTTGGAACCTGTAGTTCTCATCGGCGCTGACAATGCAGGAGTTGGTGCCGCAGCACAGCTTTATGGCGAACTGATTGCTAAAAAGGTAGATGAGATCACTGGTGGAAAGCTGAAAATCGATTATTATCCAAACAGTCAGCTTGGAAATGACCAGGAACTTCAGTCACAGATGCTTGCAGGAGACATTGACTTTGTAATATGTCAGACAGCTCAAACTGTAAACTTTGTACCGGAAGTAGCAATATTTGACCTTCCAATGGTATTTGCAAAATACGATGCCAAGACTGTTGACTATGCGCTGAATAAGAGCCCTTTCTATGATAAGATAAATGAAGCTTATAAAGCAAAGAATATGCGTATTATGCATTATCTACAGGCAGCTACATTCCGTGAAACAACCTCCAACAAGAAGATAAGCAGTATAGATGATTTTAAAGGCTTGAAGATAAGAACAATGGAGAATCAGAACCATATGGCTTTCTGGAAAGCCCTTGGAGCAGCTCCAACACCACTTCCATGGCCAGAAGTATATGTATCATTGCAGCAAGGACTTGTAGATGCACAGGAAAATGCAACTGATACTTGTGTTGGTGCAAATCTGCAGGAAGTTCAGAAGTATCTGATATTGACTCACCACATACTTTACTGCAACCAATTCATCATCAATAACTCTAAGTTTGAAAGCCTTGATCCACTATATCAAGAGGCTCTCACACAGGCAGTAAAAGAAGCAGCAGTAGAAATTGAAGCTAAACTGTCAACTATAGACACAGAAAACAGAGAGAAGTTGGTTGCAGGTGGAATGGAACTTATTGAATTTGATGCCAGCTTCATAGATCAAGTTCTCGAAAAGGCACAAGTCGTATATGACTCCATAGGAAAAGATATAGGACAGGAATATGTCGACGCTCTACTGGATGCTCTTCAGAATGCAAAATAATCAACTCCTCAAATATACGGTTCGAAATAAGCGCCAACAATTGTTGGCGCTTATTATACAAATGATAGAGTGAAACAGGGGAGGATTTTTTTCATGAAACTATCAAAGAGCTTCAAAATACGCACGAAGTTGATATCAGCTTTTTTATTTGTAGCATTAATTGTAGCAGTAGTAGGAGTTATAGGATATAACGCCACATATAATATGTACAATATTCAGGAGGAATTCGCCGAAAGAAGGCTTCCTTGTGTGCAATCATTGCTTATTATATCAGAAGCACAGACTTCAATTAATAATTCAGTAAATCAAATTATGCTTAATGCAATTAATGGGAAAGATTATAAGTCACAGTTAGAGAATATTGATGGCACTTTTAAAAAAGTAGAAAGTGAATGGAAAGCATATACTAGCATGTCGGCAACAGCAGAGGAAGAAAAAATGCAGAAGGATTTCATGATGTTTTGGAATGTATGGAAAAAGAATATAGAGGATTTTATTGAACTTGCAAATGAATACAATGCTTCCCAATCGGAAGACATTAAAGTAATGATGATTATAAAAAATATTGGTGGAAACGATAGATACTATGCCAATTCTAAAGAACAACTAGAAAAACTTGTTGCATTGAATGTAGAATATACTAATACTGCAAAAGTAGATACAGGAATAATGTACGAAAATATATCAAAATTGCTCATAATGGCTGTTATATTTGGTTTTCTATTAGCTGCCTTACTAGGTTTATTCATGAGTTCAACTATAAGTAAACCTATTATTGCATCAGCATCTATTACCAGTGAAATTGCCAAAGGGAATCTGGCAGTTTCTATAAAAAAAGAGCAGGGGACAAGGGAAATTAGACAAATGTTTATGAGCTTAAGCCAAATGGTGGAAGGATTGAAGGAGCTAGTTTTAAAAATCAGTATGGCTTCTAAAACTCTGACTTCTTCAAGTTATCAATTGGCAACTGCTTCAGAAGAAGCATCTTCAGTAAGCTCAAACATTGCAACCACTGTTAATCAGCTTTCCGAAGGCTCCTCTGAGCTGGCACAGGAAATGCAGAATATCAGCAATAATATAAACCATACAAGCAGTGAGATTGAGAATATGTCCATTAATGCAGCTAGAGCCGTTGAGGGCAGTAGAAAAGTTCTGGAAACATCAAATAACGGTCTTTTAGTATCGGAAAATGCAGTTAATAAAATAAAAGCAATACAAGAAACTTCCATAGAAACATTTAAAGTGATAAATTCACTTGGAGAAGAGTCAATAAAAATAAATGAGATCGTAGATGTTATAAAGGACATATCTGAACAGACAAATTTATTGGCATTAAATGCAGCAATAGAAGCAGCACGAGCAGGTGAATATGGAAAAGGCTTTGCTGTGGTTGCTGATGAAGTAAGGAAGCTTGCTGAACAGAGCAGTAATTCTGCGCAACAAATTGCTGAACTTATTGCAAAGATTCATCAAGAAATCGAAAGAGCGGTAAATAACATGACAGTCAGTACAAAAGAGGTTGATGAGGGCGTTGTAATAGTAAATGAAGCCGGAAATTCATTTAAAACAATAGTCAGCGAAATAGAAAATATTGCTTTACAAATTGAACATATCAATGGTTCAATACAATCGGTTGCAATCAGCAGTAAAGACATTGCTAAATCTATAAGCAGTGCGGCTGCAATAACTGAAGAAGCAGCTGCATCTACAGAAGAAATTTCAGCTGCATCCGAGGAACAGGCAGCTGCTATTCAGGAAGTTGCATCGTCCTCACAGGAGCTGGCAAAAATGGCAGAAGAGCTTAATTCAGTTGTGAGCAGATTTAAATTATAAGCAGGTATAAGTAAGGAGTAGCTGATACCTTATAAAAGATAACACTGCAAGTGATTGCGGTGTTTTTTTTGTTCTTTCACATGAAGTTGATTACTATATGCTTTATCACTATTATTATTCTTGAGTATTTTGAATGTACCCATTTTTGTTACAAGAGAAAAAAACTGTGATATACTAACAAATAATGATTAGAGATAAAAGTCTATAGAAATAATAAACCATGTCTACAAGGAGCTTAAAGAAATTAAATAAAAGGAGTGTAGTTCACCGTGCATGAAGCCTTTATGAAAG
>NZ_JAWLCK010000005.1:0-63347 GCF_041687175.1 Lutispora sp. | reverse complement strand
TCCAAAGAAGTTGGCCCTGATATAAGATATACCTTAGCCCCTCTTTCAGCAGCTTTTTCTGCAATTGCATAACCCATTTTGCCAGTGGAATGATTTGATATGAATCGCACTGGATCAATGGCTTCTCTAGTAGGTCCTGCAGTAACAATAATTGTTTTGCCTTCAAAATCTCTCTTTTGATTTAATATATTACTAATATAGGTTTCTATGTCTCCTGGCTCTGCCATTTTGCCTTTACCTATATCGCCACAGGCAAGTCTGCCTTCGCCAGGCTCTATAAACTTATAACCTAGTTCTTTCAAACGATTTATATTTGACTGTAATATCTTGTTTTCATACATGTTGCAGTTCATAGCAGGTGCAAATACTATCGGTGCTCTGGTTGCCATCACTGTTGTAGTAAGCATATCATCAGCTATTCCATTTGCAATTTTTCCAATTATATTGGCTGTTGCAGGAGCAATTATAACCAAATCAGCCTTCTTTGCGAGAGATATATGCTGTATCTCCCAATATTTAGGTTCTTTAAACATGTCGACAATGACTTGGTTAGAAGATAAAGCCTGAAATGTCAACGGATTGATAAATTTCACAGCATTTTCGGTCATAATTACATCCACATTGGCTTCAGCCTTCACTAAACGACTAACTAAATCACAGGATTTATAAGCTGCTATTCCACCGCAAACACCCAGCACAATATTTTTATTCTTTAACATCTACTTCACCTGATTGCTTGTTTTGTTTACCACTGACACATTCCAATTTGCCTTCAGCAATTTCATGCATGGCTATGGTCACTGGCTTGATAGAATTTGTCTCTACAAGGCTTGGTTGACCATCCACCAACTGTCTGGCTCTTTTAGCCACCGCAACAACAAGAGTATACTTGCTATCAACCTTTTCCAGCAATTTATTTATTGTAGGACTTATCATCATTATAATTCCTCCTTGAATTCTGACAAATCAATATGGTATCTACTTAATCTGCACTTTTCTGCTTTGATTATACAATAAATTTTTTCCACAGCGTTGTGCAAATCATCATTTATAACTATATAGTTATAATATTTAGCTTGCTCTATCTCTTCATAGGCACATTTCATTCTTTTATCTATATCCTTCTGAGCCTCAGTGCCTCTTTTCATAATCCTGCTCTTCAGTTCCTTAAAAGAAGGAGGCATTATAAAAATAAAAATCCCATCCTTATAATTTTGTCTAACTTGCTTTGCCCCCTGAATATCAATCTCTAATATGACATCTTTTCCTTGATTGATTTTATCAATCACATATTTTTTTGGGGTTCCATAGTAATTATCATAAACCTGGGCATACTCTAAAAACTCCCCATGCTCTACCATTTTCCCGAAGGATTCTTTATCAATAAAATGATAGTTAACTCCATTGATTTCATTAGGCCTGGGATTTCTTGTAGTAGCAGAAATAGAGAGTTCTAAGTTTTCTATATTTCTCTTAAACAATTCCTTGCATATTGTCCCTTTACCTACCGCAGAAGGTCCCGAGATTACAATAAGCAAGCCTTTATTATCTATCATTGGTCTCACCTTATCAATTTATTTATTACTATTCTTGAACATCTTCCTCTTCAACTTCATCCACCTTACCTACTAATCTATGGGCTACTGTTTCAGGTTGAACTGCGGATAATATGATGTGATCACTGTCTGTGATAATTACTGCTCTAGTTCTCCTGCCATAGGTTGCATCTATCAGCATCCCTCTATCTCTGGCTTCTTGAATAATCCTCTTTATTGGTGCTGACTCAGGGCTTACAATTGCAACCAGCCTATTAGCCGATACAATATTACCAAACCCAATATTGATAAGTTTAATGCTCATTATAAATCCTCCTAATCTATTATTCTATATTTTGTATTTGTTCCCTGATTTTTTCTATTTGAGTTTTCAAATTAACTACATTATTAATTATATCTATGTCAGTAGCTTTTGAACCAATTGTATTTACTTCTCTATTCATCTCCTGAACTATAAAATCCAGCTTTCTTCCTATAGAAGATTGGGAATCCAAGGTTTTTTCAAACTCAGCGACATGGCTTCTAAGTCTTACTATTTCTTCATCTATACTGCTCTTATCTGCCATTATTGCAATCTCAGTAATTAATCTGCTTTCATCTACGGCAACACCCTGAGTTAATTCTGAAATCCTTTCCCGAAGCTTTGCCATATACTCTTCAACCACGCTATCTGCCTTATCATCTATTTCATCAATAATGTTTCTGATATCATATAGTTTCATCTTTATATCTTCAGATAATCTATACCCTTCTCTCTCCTTCATATTGTGTAATTCCTCAAAAGCTTTCTCCAATGCAATTTTTAAAATGTTCCAGATCTCATCTTCTTCTTTTTCAACTTTCTCAACTTTAAAAATGTCTGAAAATCTGGTCAATAAAGAAAGGCTTATATCATCATTGATGCCGAATTCATCCTTTATGACCTTCAGACAATTTATATAAGATTTTGTTAAGTTTGTATCTATTTTTATATCAACATCCTGACCAAAGGAATCATAGTTAACAAAAATATCTACCTTACCTCTACCTATCTGAGAAGATGCATATTCTCTAACTTTATCTTCCAACCCCAATAGAGATTTAGGAAGTCTAACTGAAAAATCACTATACCTATGATTGACTGACCTTACATCTACAATGAAACTATAATTATCTTCTGCATATTCACCTCTACCAAAACCAGTCATGCTATTTGCCATCATATCATTCCTTCCAGATAGTATTTAGGAAATCTTCCTTTTTCTTAAGTTCTATATAATTTTATATAATTTCATTCAAAAAAACAATAGAATATACCAAAGATTTCTTTACTAAACATCTAATTCATATTGTCCCGAAAAGACTTCTGTTGCTCCGCCTTCCATAAATATATTATTCTCTCCATCCCATTGGATAATAAGATCTCCGCCTCTTAGATGCACCAAAACTCTGTTATCAAGCAAATCATTTATAATACCTGCAGCAACGCTGGCACAGGATCCTGTCCCACATGCAAGAGTATACCCGGCACCTCTTTCCCAAGTTCTCAGCACTATTTCATTTCTGCTCAGTATTTTAACAAAATTTACATTGGTTTTCTTAGGAAAATAGAAACTCTCTTCAATAGCCTTTCCTTCTTTTATTATATCTTCATCAAGTAATTGATCCTTAAAAATAACAGTATGTGGAACACCCATCAACATAGCAGTTATGTCATAAGCTAAAGCACCAACTTCTATCCTTTTTTCTTTAACAATTTCGCAATCTATATTGCATGGAATTACTTTAGGGTCAAATACTGGCTTCCCCATATCTACTCTTATGTTTGTTACAATTTCATTTTGTGTCTCCAACTCTGGAATTATTACTCCTGATAGTGTTTCTATTCTAATTTTTTTCTTTTTAATAATTCCTTTTTCATAAATATATTTTGCAAAGCATCTTGTTGCATTGCCGCACATTTCTGCCTGACTACCGTCTGAATTATGTATAACCATCCTAATATCTTGCGTTTCACTGTTTTCAACCAAAAGAATGCCATCTGCCCCTATTCCAAAATTCCTATGGCAGATAGCTCTTATTTTATCCGGATTCAAATGTATACTATTATCCCTGTTTTCAAAAATGATAAAATCATTGCCAAGTCCATGATATTTATAAAATTCCATAATTTTTACCCTCCCGTAAATCTCTTATTGTGTATTATAGCATATAGCAGTTTATATAACATATATGTATTTAAAATATCTAAGCGAAAATATTAATTAGAAACCTTTACGAGTTTTTAATAGAGTTAAATATAATCTTTAAATTTTATTCACAAATCATGAATAAAATTTATCTATTGGTGTAATTCTGTTATAATCTTATTAGTTTTAAATAATTGAGAAGATTCTAGGAGGTATTGACATGCCCTTTGATGGTATAACAGTAAGTTCTCTTGTCAATGAGTTGGAAAGTACCATACTTAATGGAAGAATAGAAAAGATATATCAGCCTGAGAAAGATGAGTTAAATATTAACATCAGAAATAATAAAACAAATTATAGACTTGTGATTTCTGCTAGCCCCATGTACCCGAAAATGCATCTTACAGAAGCTGTAAAAAGCAATCCCTTAACTGCTCCTGCATTCTGTATGCTTCTAAGAAAGCACCTAACTAGCAGCAGAATCATAAGCATAAAGCAGCCTAGCCTTGAAAGAATTATTGAATTGTCATTCAACTGTGTTGATGAAATGGGTTATAGTGTTGAAAAATCTTTAATTGTTGAAATAATGGGGCGTCACAGCAATATTATATTTATTGACAGTGAAAGCAGGGTCATAATTGACAGCATAAAAAGAGTGGGAAATGACATGAGCAGTGTAAGAACTGTTATGCCTGGTTTTAAATATATTTATCCTCCATCAGCAGATAAAATAGATCCACTTACAATCAATAGCGAAGACTTTCTATCCTCAATTAAAACCGAAGCAGGAAGTGTTAAGGCACATAAACACCTGGTGAAAACCTTCTATGGAATAAGCCCTGTCATCGCTCAGGAAATATGTTTTAGAGCAAGAATTGATGGAGATTCTGATATAAAAAAACTCGATAAAAACAGCATTTTTGCTCTTTTTGGAGAGTTTAATAATGTAATGGAAGAGATAAAAAATAAAAATTTTACACCAAATATAATAAGGGAAGGAACAAAAAATATTGATTTCTCTCCTTTGAAATTAAGTATTTATAGCAGCCATGAGATATTAAAAACCAATAGTATAAGTAAAGCTATAGAAGAGTTTTATTTTCAAAAAGACCTTCAGGACAGAATCAAACAAAGAACTGGTGATTTAAGCAGAATTTTAAAGACTAGGCTGGAAAGAAGTGAAAAGAAATTAGGGATACTGGAATCAGAATTAGCCGAAGCAAAGAATTCTGAATATTATAGACTATGTGCCGATATAATAATGTCAAATCTTTACAGGCTACACAAAGGGCAAGATAAAGCAGTATTGCCTAATTTCTACAGTCCTGAAGGAGAAGATATTGAAATAAAACTGGATCCCAGACTATCACCTAGTGATAATGCTCAGAAATATTATAAGCAATATAATAAATCAAAAGGAGCCAAAAAAATTATAAAAGAGCAAATTGAACAGGTTCTGGATGAAATAGTCTACTTAGAAAGTATACAGGATAGTTTGAGCAAAAGCCTGAATGAATCTGAGATAAATGAAATAAGGCAGGAACTGATACAGGAAGGATATATTAAGAGCAGGAAGGAAAATAAGAAGGGAACGAAAAACTCTCAAAAGCCTTCAAAACCCATGCATTTTATATCGTCATCAGGCTTTAATATATATGTAGGAAAAAATAATATGCAAAATGATTACTTGACACTTAAGCTTGCCTCTGCAAATGATTTATGGTTTCATACCAAAGACATACCCGGCTCCCACGTCATTTTAAAAACTGAAGGTAGAGAACCTGATGAAAATACTTTGATTGAAGCAGCAACCTTAGCTGCTTATTACAGCAAAGGCAAACTATCATCTAATGTTCCTGTAGATTATACACAAAAGAAAAATGTGAAGAAACCATCTGGTGCAAAGCCAGGTAAAGTGATATATGAAAATTATAAAACCATATATATAACCCCAGATGAAGAAATGGTTAATAATATGAATAAAGGGTCTGGCATTTAAGCCAGACCCTAACTTTTATCTTGTTTTATAGCTTATTGGAGAATATGGCAAGCACAACTATTATGAGTAAACCAAATATCATCAAGCTTGTTTGTTCTATAGCCATTATTCCCATTATGGCAACTATACCAATCAATACAGGTATAACATATTTGATTAAATTATACCATATTTCAAATAATCCGAATGGTACTGCCCCGCTATTTGTAAGCTCATCTTTAAGGTCTTCTTTCTTAACAAACCATCCTGTAAATATAGCAAGAAGCATACCGCCTATTGCAAGGAATATCTTATCTGTTAGTATATCGAAGAAATCAAAGAATCCTACTCCGAAGAGTTTTACACCTGACAATGCACCCATTGATAGTGATGACAGTATGCACAAAACAGCCATTACTACAGCGGTACCATAAACTGCAGGTTTTCTTTCCATTTTCCTCTGATCCATCAGATATGCAACAACAACTTCAAGTAAGGATACTGAAGAAGTCAAAGCTGCGATAAATAAAGCAATAAAGAACATAGCAGAGAATATAACACCTATTCCACCCATCTGTGCGAACAATTGTGGCAATACTACGAAAACAAGTCCTGCACCTTGTGATGGTTCCATCCCAAATGCAAACAAAGCTGGGAACATAGCAATACCTGCCAATAAAGCAACACTTGTATCCATTAATGTTACAATCAATGCATTGCTAGGAAGCTTTTCTTGCTTATTGAGGTAACTGCCGTATGTTATCATACAACCCATACCAAGACTTAGTGAGAAGAAAGCCTGACCTAATGCTGCCAAGAAGGTTTGGCCAGTTACCTTTGAGAAATCGGGCTTAAATAAGAATTCAATTCCTGCACCTGCGCCAGGAAGGGTTATACCCTTAACAGCAACAATTATTAACAGTATATAGAGCATTGGCATCAATATCTTGCCTGCTTTTTCTATACCTCCTGCAACACCTCTAGCAACTATAAATACATTTATTGCTAGATAAATAACCATCCAAATTAATGGCTGTGCTGTACCTCCAATAAAAGCACCAAATACATCCGGTACAGCTTCAGGGGCTGCTAGCAATCCGGTAAATGATTTAGCTATATAGGCCATTGCCCATCCTCCTACTACCGGATAGAAACCCATGATAAAGAATGCG
The DNA here is from genome assembly GCF_041687175.1 of Lutispora sp. Taxonomy (NCBI): domain Bacteria; kingdom Bacillati; phylum Bacillota; class Clostridia; order Lutisporales; family Lutisporaceae; genus Lutispora; species Lutispora sp. The sequence goes on along the minus strand of NZ_JAWLCK010000005.1, from coordinate 56,473 downwards.
CTAAGCACTCCCAAGACTCCTGCAAAAGTCCATCTGGAGCTATAACTCTTGTATGCTCCTACTGCTGCTAAACTAGTTCTTCTACCTACTGCAAATTCAGCAATCATTATACTGAGTCCAATAAATATAATACAGCCTAAATAAATAACTATAAATGCGCCTCCACCATTTTCACCGGTTAAATAGGGAAATCTCCAGATATTACCTAAACCAACTGCAGAACCGGCTGCTGCCATTATAAATCCAATACGGGAACCCCAATTTTCTCTTCCTTTTTGTTCCATTTTTTGCACCTTCCTTTCTTTTTTTTATAACCCAGAGGAACGAAGAATATTAAATATAAAAGCTTTCCATCATGGGTTTTAAGAAAGACTTAAGAAATGAAAAATATGAATCAAGTCCTTCTTAACATAATATTATTTATGTCAATCAGATATTACCTTTGCTCATCACCCCTTTCAAAAAATTTTTCTTTATATTTATTCTACAAAGATAAGAATATACCTTCTATTTTTTCCTAATTTTTTAACTTTTCAGAAAATATTTAAATTACTAAAATTTTTTAACGTCTCTTAATTTTTTAGAATTTTCTAAATCAATATATTATTGCAATTATATAATATTTTTTTCCATGATTCAATATTTGATAAATTATTAACTGTTTTTTATTGCATTTTTCGACTTCCCGGTTTATAAGGGATAGATCCTGATTTACACAAAGGACATTTATCTGCATCAAAAGCTTCTACATCTACTCTGATTACATTTTCAAATGGACACATAAAATCTGCCAGACCATTGCTCCTGTCTATTACAGAGCCAACAGCTACAACACTGCTTCCTATACTTTCTACCAAAGCAATTACTTCTTTCACAGAGCCTCCAGTGGTAACCACATCTTCCACTACTATAACTCTAGAGCCTTTTTTAATTTCAAAGCCTCTTCTCAACTTCATTACTCCATTCTCTCTTTCAGCGAATAGAGCTTTCAGCCCCATTTGTCTAGCTACTTCATAGGCAAGAATTATTCCCCCTATAGCAGGTCCAATTATCACATCTGCATTATATTTCTTCAGTTTGTCAGCAATCTCTGTTGAAATAGCTTCGCTGTATTCAGGGTATTGGAATAACTTAGCACATTGTAGATATTTATTGCTATGCTTGCCGGAAGTAAGTAAGAAGTGTCCCTCTAACAATACATCACACTTAATTAATATTTCAGTTATCTCCTTATTATTCATGTTATTTAACGCCTCCATTGATTTTTATTTCACTTAGATTGCTTATGCCATTTTCCACCATATACTTTTCTATACCTTCCAACACTTCTATAGGAGCCAATGGATTGTAGAAATTCGCGGTGCCTATTGAGATTGCATCTGCGCCTGCCATCATAAATTCAATAGCATCCTGCCAATTGCTAATACCCCCCATACCGATTACAGGAATGTTAACTTTTTGTGCAACCTGCCAAACCATTCTTAAGGATATGGGTTTTACTGCAGGTCCTGATAGTCCTGCTACAATGTTATGAAAGTAGGGCTTTCTGTTTTCAATATCTATTGCCATACCCATTATAGTATTTATGAGAGATATGCAGTCTGCACCTGCCTCTTCAGCGGCTAAGGCCATTTCTGTTATATCTGTTACATTTGGAGATAGTTTCACTATTATAGGAATGCTACAGTTCTTTCTCACTTCTTTTGTAACCTCATATACAGAATCGGACTTGGTTCCAAATGCAATACCACCTTCTTTTACATTGGGACAAGAAACATTAAGCTCAATTAAATCCACATGGTCATTTAGTTCTTTTGCCATTAATGAGTATTCCTCTATGGTATTGCCGGAGATATTAGCAATTATGGGTACACTATATTTTTTTAAAAAGGGCAGTTCTTTTTCAATAAATACATCCAATCCAGGGTTCTCAAGTCCCACACTGTTCAGTATCCCTGCAGGGGTCTCCATTATCCTAGGGGGTTTATTGCCTTTCCTCGGTTTAAGAGTAATACCCTTTACAGCTACTCCTCCAAGCAGATTAAGATCATAAAACTTTGAGTACTCTTTTCCAAATCCGAAGGTACCAGAAGACACCAATACTGGATTCTTAAGCTTCACTCCACCAATATCAACTCTCATATCAATCATCAAGATTCACCTCTTTGCTATTAAATACAGGCCCATCAGTACACACTTTTTTATATTCTTCATTGCTACTGCTTTCACAGGCACACACAAGACAAGCACCAATACCGCACCCCATTCTTTCCTCCATGGAAATATAGCATTCTATGTGATTCTCTTCACAAAGATTCTTCACAGCCCTCAACATTATCTTTGGTCCACAGGCATAGACCACATCATAGCTACGGATATTTCTTTCAAGAGCTTCTATTGGATAGCCTTTATTTCCTTTGCTTCCATCTTCTGTGTATATAGAAATATTATCTGAATACTTCATAAAATCTTCAATCATGTAGGTTTCGTCTCTAAAACCTAAATATACCTCTGCTTCTATAAGCTCTTTGCTTAAGTATAGCAAAGGGGCTATTCCTATTCCCCCACCAATTATGGCGACTCTTTTGCTATGAAATATGGGGAAACCATTTCCCAAAGGTCCTAATACATCTAAAAAATCACCAGTTTTGGTATGTGTAAAAAGTCTTGTTCCTTTTCCGCAAACTCTATAAAGCAATGTAACTTGGCTATTGTCTGCATCTAAGTCACAAATGCTTATAGGCCTCCTCAACAAAGGATCGTAGCCATCCCCGGGCTTTATATGAATAAACTGACCCGGTAGAGCTTTTTTTGAAATGATCCTTGATTCAATAACCATCTTATATATGTTTCCAGTCACTTTATGGTTGGACAATATTCTACATATATCTCTTTGCATGCGTCATCCTCCTACCAAGCCATTTTCCCTTCTTCTCTAAGGCATTTGTTTATTTCATCCCTCATACTTATTGCCGCCATTCTAGCTGCAGTACCATAGGATTTTTCATCATAGTCATGCCTATATTTGTCCTGCAGATAAGCGCCTATTATTCCTCTTGAAGAATTGATAACAGCACCTAAACCATCTTCATTAAAGTAACCTGGTAAATCTGAAGCAACTCCACCTTGGGCGCCAAATCCAGGCACAAGACAATAGCAGTTCTTCATCAATTGTCTCAGTTTTTCCCCTTCTTCTTTAAATGTGCCTCCTACCACCGCTCCTATAGGACTATATCCTTTTTCCCCTTTAAAGTCTTCACCGAGTGAACTCACAATACCTGCTACATGCTCATATATCCTTTTTTGTTCAGATATTAGATCCTGAATATCAATAGAGGATTTGTTTGATGTTTTTACTAGTATAAATAAGCCTTTATCATTATCTATACATTTTTCTACAAAAGGATTAATCGAATCTCTTCCTAGGTATGGGTTTATTGTTATAGCATCACAATCCAAAGAGCCTGTAGCATTACTTAAATAATACTCCGCATATGCTTCACAGGTACTACCTATATCTCCCCGCTTGATATCAGCAATAACTAATAGGCCTTTTTCTTTGGCATAGCTGCAAACCTTTTCAAATATCTTCAACCCTGCTGAACCATATCTTTCGAAAAAAGCAATCTGTGGTTTAACTGCAGGTACTATATCATATATATGGTCTATTATTTCAATGCTAAAGACATAAAGCATTTCAGAAATACTTTCAATACTTCCTCCATTATCACCAATATATTTATCTTTTAAAAACTGAGGTATTATGCTATAGCTTGGATCTATTCCAACTATGCTGTGATTCTTCATGCTGATTATTCTTTCTATAAGTCTATCTGTAAACATTAAATCTACCTTCCTTTTCATATACTACTTTTCCCTTTGATATGGTCATCAATATTTCACCCCATAGCTTTTTGCCATGGAAAGGAGTATTCTTTCCCTTTGATATAAACTGATTTCTATCTACAATAAACTCAGAATCTATATCAACTACAGTCAAATCTGAATCTCGTCCTTTTGCGATTACTCCTTTATTAAGCCCTAATAGTTTAGATGGATTACAGCTCATCTTCTCAATCAATTCCTCCAGAGTTAAAAATCCTTCTTTGACCAAATAGGTATAACATACAGAAAAGCTTAATTCGATGCCCGATATACCATTGGCTGCCTTATAAAAATCACCTGGTTTATCTAAGTCACTATGTGGAGCATGGTCTGTTGCAATTATATCTATCAATCCATTTTTTAAACCTTTTCTTAAAGCATCAACATCTTCAACTTTTCTTAAAGGAGGGTTAACTTTAAAGCTTGTATCAAAGGGTATTATATCTTCTTCTGACAGGGATATATGGTGTGGAGTGACTTCGCAGCTTACTCTAATTCCTCTTTGCTTTGCCCATTTAATTATATTGAGTGAACCTTCCGTACTTATATGCGCAATGTGTATAGAAGCTCCAGTGTATTCAGCCAGCATTACATCCCTCACGACCTGTACCTCTTCTGCGGTTTTTGGTATCCCCTTTAAGCCGAGTTTTTCAGAAATCTTGCCTTCGTTTATCACTCCGTCTTTGGAAAGATTTATATCTTCGCAATGGTCAATGATAAGGAAATCATATAATCGGGATTGTCTTAGACATTCCAGCATTATTGCATTGTCCATTATAGGGTTCCCATCATCAGAAAAAATCTTTATGCCATCACTAGTCATAGCCTTAAAATCGCAGATTTCCGTCCCCTGCTGTTCTATGGTCAATGCTCCTATTGGAATGATTTCAATCTTGCTGCTTTCATATATCCTTCTTCTCAGTTCTCTTACCAAATGAATATTATCTATAACAGGTTTTGTATTCGGCATACAGCAAATAGTTGTATATCCTCCTTTTGCTGCCGCTCTGCTCCCGCTTTCTATTGTTTCTTTATATTCAAATCCTGGCTCTCTGAGATGACAGTGAATATCAATAAAACCGGGCATTACTATATTGCCTTGAACATCAATAATCTTTTCAGCTTCCACATCAGTTATATGTTTTTCTACCCTTGATATCTTTTCATCAACTATTAGAATATCAAATAAACCTTGATAGCTATTTATACCGTCTATGATCTTGCAGTTTGTTAATAATATCCTCATTATTTATCCCTCATTTACAAAAAAATAGAGTAGCTAACATACTACTCTTTTTCGGTAAGCAAAACAATGTCTCTTCCATCAACCTCTTTTAGATTGACAATAACCCTCTCATTTCTCGAGGTTGGAAGATTCTTACCGACAAAATCTGCCCTGATGGGAAGTTCTCTATGTCCTCTATCAACCAATACAGCTAATTGTATTAAGGCAGGCCTCCCATAATCCATTATTGCATCCATTGCTGCTCTGACTGTTCTTCCTGTATATAAAACATCGTCTACCAATACAACTTTCTTATCCTTTAAATTCAGTGAAAAAATAGCCATTTTAGCTGCATGTTTATCACTTGTCACATCATCTCTGTAGTTTGTTACATCAATTTCTGCAAAGGGAATTTCTTCACCTTCAATTGATAGTATCTTGCTTGCCAATCTTTTTGCCAACGGCAATCCTCTAGTCTTAATACCTAATAGACATAGATTCTCAACGCCTTTGTTTCTCTCCACAATTTCATGGGCGATTCTTGTCAATGCTCTATCTATAGCTTTCTCATCCAACAATTCGTTCTTAATAATCATCTTTTCACCTCCAAGTATATACTAAAAAAGTCTACCAAAAGGTAGACAATAATAGCATAGATAATGTCACCTTTCTCGTCTCACAGGACTAGATTAAAGGATGTTTTAATTATGTTATCATAGGTATAAAAATTTGTCTATACGTTATTTCTTAATATACCCAATACTTTGTTAAAATAGTCTGGTAGTGGTGCCGTAAACTCCATGTACTCTTGGGTCTTGGGATGAATAAATCCCAAAAGTGCCGCATGAAGAAGCTGACCATTTAATTTGAACCTCTGCTTCTTATATCCATAAACCGGATCTCCTACAACAGGATGGCCTATATATGCCATGTGAACCCTTATCTGATGAGTTCTACCAGTTTCAAGCTTGGCCTCTATTAAGGTATTAGAATCAAAAAGCTCTAATACCTTGTAGTGTGTCACTGCATTTTTACTATTCTTGTTCACTACAGCCATCCTTTTCCTGTTAGAAGGATCTCTGCCTATGGGCGCATCAATGGTTCCTCTTTCTTCTTTCAGCCTGCCTTCCAACAAAGCAATGTATTTTCTATTTATAGAATGCTCCTTCAGTTGAAGTGATAGGGCCATATGAGCTTCATTGGTTTTAGCAACAACTATTATACCTGATGTATCCTTATCGATTCTGTGAACTATACCTGGTCTAATAACCCCATTTATTCCAGATAACCCATGACATCTTTTCAACAATCCATTGACTAATGTACCGCTATAATTTCCATGAGCCGGATGTACAACCATACCTTGAGGTTTATTTACCACCAATAGCTCATCGTCTTCATATACTATATCAATATCAATATCTTCCGGTTTTACCTCCAACTCCACCGGTTCCGGCAATGTAACAACTACCTTATCCCCAGGTTTTAACTTATAATTAGCTTTCCTGGTTTTGCCGTCAATCATAACCATTTCATCTTCAATAAGCTTTTTAAAGTAGGTTCTTGAATACTCTACAATTTTCTCTGACAAGAACACATCTATCCTTTTTCCATTGTCTGAATCCAATGCTTCCAAATCTATGGTTTTCATAATAACCTCTCTATAAACTTATGTTTTTGCTAAACAACAATATACTGCTTAATGCTATGGCACCGCAAACAATGGCTGCATCCGCCAGATTGAATACGGGAGGAAAAAAAGTAAAATGTATATAATCAATCACATATCCGAATCTTATTCTATCAATAAGATTTCCAATGGCCCCACCAAGTATAAAAGAGAGACAGACAGCTATACCCACATATTTTTTATGAAACTTGAAGACATAGTAACAAAGTACTAGACATACAATCAGTGTCAGTATAATCAATATTACTCTTGTGCCTTTAAATAAGCCGAAAGATATACCTGTATTTTCTACATATGTAATATAGAGAAAATTTTTTATTACTTCTAACCTGTCATAAAGTGTAATCTTCTCAACAATCTTCATTTTTATCAGTTGATCAAAAATAGCTATTACTCCGATGATAATAAATGAATACAAAAAAATACCCCCTTTATTCTAGAAAAGATTATAGCATATGCAAATAAAAAATGCGATTAGTTATTCTAGTTGTTTCCTATATTGTTCATTGCTTATAGATTCTACACCCTCTACATATCCCATACTATCATCCTTAGTAAATGGATTATCCGATGTGGCGTCATTATAAACGTTAACATCCTGCCACGCGTCTTCACCATCGTACATTACACTATCCTCCAATGAATTATCTCTAAAGGATCTTCCAAAGGGCGGTATCAGCACCTGCTCCTCTATAGGTCTACCCTTCTCCTGATCTTCCGCCTTTAGAGGAAATCTTTCTTCACAAGATATGCATAAACGAGCATAAGGAATAAAATCAAGCCTTTCTTCTGCTATTTCTTTTCCACAGCGCTCACATAATCCATAATTGCCATTTTTGATTTTTCTTAAGGCTTCATCAACTTCAGCAATTATGAATTTATCATTATTTCTAAAGGAGAAGTTTTTTTCTGCTTCAAAGGTCTCTGTACCCAAATCCCCTGGATGGTTGTCATAGGAAGATAACTCACTGGTATTATCTCTTATGGATTCTCCCAAACCTATATGATCATCCTTTAATGACTCTTCCCTTTCATTTTTAATATCTATAAGCTTTTGTTTCAGTTTTGCTACTTTTTCCTTTTTCACGTTCCTGCCTCCTATAGATGATCTTGTACTATCTTTACTATTTCTGCAATAAACCCTCCGATAAAAGGTAAGTTCAACATAACTAATGCTCTCATAAAATACAAAGCAAGGGCTCCTAAAACCGTGAAGCCTATTGCCATACCAAATCCTCTTGCCAAACCGGCAATAAAATTGTTTAGTAACATTTTTCTCGGTTTTGACATCATTTCAACATATTCACCTAATTTAGCCTTTTCCAATGTGAGAGCAATTTGTTCCACTCGTTCTTCTTTCATTTTTATTCCTCCCCAAATATTATTCCCAAAAATACTGCTTTTAAAAAAAGTTGCTTCGTAACTTTCCTTAACAATAAAAAATAACATGGTGGTTATTACCATGTTATCAACTATTTATCTCATATCTCTAAAGCATCCCTCAACTTCTTTCAACTTATTCATAAGCTTCTGAAAATCTTCAAAATCTAAGGATTGCTCCCCATCTGACAGAGCCTTATCAGGGCAGGGATGTACTTCAATCATAGCACCATCGGCTCCAGCTGCTAATCCAGCCAAAGTCATGGGAAGAATCAGGCTTCTCATACCAGTACCATGGCTTGGATCTATAATAATGGGAAGCTTGCTTAACTCTTTAGTAAGAGGTATTGCAGAAATATCCATAGTATTCCTTGTATAACTGCTAAAGGTTCTTATACCTCTCTCACATAGCACTATATTATCATTACCTTCCACAGCAATATACTCTGCTGCATATAGAAAATCTTCAATAGTCGCTGCCAGGCCTCTTTTAAGCAGTACCGGTTTATCCTGCTTTCCTACCTCTCTTAATAAAGGAAAGTTCTGCATATTCCTGGAACCTACCTGGAACATATCAATATAGGGATATATACTTTCCACATCCCTTGGATCCATAACCTCTGTCACAACCGGCAATCCTGTAATTTCTGAAGCTTCCTTTAAATATTTAACTCCCTCCAGCTCCAACCCTTGAAAACTATATGGAGATGTTCTAGGTTTGAATGCTCCCCCTCTCAGCACGGATACATTATTCTTCTTCATATAATATGCAGTATTCAGAAGCATTTCCCTTCCTTCTATGGCACAAGGACCTGCAAAAACCACAAAATCTCCGTTACCAATAATTGTGCTGCCTACTTTTACTACTTTTCTTTCTTCATCATCTCTACTTATATATTTCAAATCCATTCTAAATCCTCCTGCTTGCTCAGAAAGCTTGCTCAAATCCAAAGAAAAACTCTCTCAACCTCTGAGGGATGAAAGAGCAGTATTTATATTTCTTTGAAAAAAGAATCCAGATTATTCAGTTCAGATTCTAAAAAAGTCTTATATCTAGTTTTAAATATTTGCAATTGCTTTCTCAACTCTTCATATTCTCTGTTAATATCTATGACACTTTGGTTTGCATCTGCAATTATCTTTTTTCTGTTTTCTTCCGCTTCCCTGATTATCATATCCGCTTCTTTTCTTGCATTTGCTATTATATCCTCAGAAGTCTTTTGGGCTACAATCAATGTGCTTTGTAGAGTTTTTTCGATTTCTGAATAGCTATCAAGTCTTTCGTTTATTGAACTCAGCTTATCCTTTAGCTCAATATTCTCTTTATATAGCTTCTCATAATCGCTTACTACCTTATCTATGAACAAATCCACTTCTTCCTCACTATAACCTCTAAAGCCCTTTTTAAACTCCTTATTGCGTATGTCCATAGGAGTCATCATATGTATAACCTCCCATAATTCAGATGTACTTTTTTATTACCACTTTAATCCTATCCTTTTTGGTTGATCCAATTATATCGCGTAGTTGTATACGCCCTTTCCCCCTCCAAGATACTACATCTCCTTCTTTAATATCCTTGGAAGCAGCCGCCTCCGGCTTCCAATTCACAAATATCTTAGAACTCCTAATGGCCTCTACAGCCTTTGTCCTTGATACCCCAAAACCTGCAGCCAAAATACAATCCAATCTCAAGGAAGCAATCACAACAGTTATAGTTTTGACTTCCTTAGTAAATTGTGTCATACTATCACAATATTCCAAATCAACTGGTATGCTTCCAACCTTATCCATATGTATCATCAGGTAATCTGCTATATCCTTATGTACACAAACATAGGCTTTCTTATCCTGCTGTATAATATCCCCAATTTTATCCCTTCTTATGCCAGTTCCTAATATTGAACCTAGTATATCTCTATGGCTCACTTTCTTTGGAGACTTCCAGCAAATATGAATTATGCTTATGGGAAATGTGCCTATATTAGATTCATCATATTCATTAAAAATACCGCAAATCTTTCTCTCAGCTTCTTCATAGCCACCATAAAACTCCATTGAAATGCCTTTTATATGTCTAAAATTATCAGATATCAATAATTGCTGCCTCGGATCCAAAAAATCTGTAAAACTTTCGGTCATTCGCTTATCCACTCTCTCTATCAGATCCTCCAGCTTTTTGATGAGCAGCTCATCAGCATATTTTGACTTAGAATCTTCCATATTCTATAGCATCCAAAGAGCTCTTATTATTATACCTTCTAATAATTGCAAAACCAAATAGGCAATCAATGGTGAAAAATCAATCATACCTGTGTTAATTCCGGTTCTATCCATAAGTCTCCTAAAGGGCTCTAAAATCGGTTCTGTAAGCTGATATATAATATTAACTAAACTGTTATAAGGACTTAGCCTTATCCAGGATAACACCATTCTTATGAATATCAAAAGATAGATTACGCTAAAGAATTTGCTAACTGACCAAATTAGTATACCTCTCAAAAACATCACTCACAATCTTTTATTTTAACCAATCCATAAATTTTTCAAAATCAAAGTCTTCTCCCTCTATATTACCGATGCTACCAAGTATATCCACATTTGGTGGAGCAGCAACCACTATACCATTAGATACTTTTTGAATGTTCCCATCAATTGCATAAACAGCTCCGCTAACAAAATCTACCATCCTTCTTGCAATATCTTTGTCTAAATTTTCAAAGTTTATAACTACTGGTTTTTTATTTTTTAAGTTATCGCATATATCTTGAACATCATCATAGTCAGTAGGTTCAATAAGCACCAGCTTCATTTGTCCTGCTGGAGTAGGCATACTTACAACATTGCTCTTTCGAACCGGCTCCAAAACTGGTTTTTGTGCTACATTCTCCACTTCTTCCTGTTCCTCAGCATTTTCGCCTATACCCATAAAATATAATACCTTGCTCATTATTTTCCCTGCCATAAAGCAAACCTCCTATAAATTTGTATTATAAACTCTTTTACCAAATATACCTGTACCTACCCTAATCATATTCGAACCTTCCTCTAATGCTATTTTATAATCATTAGTCATACCCATGGAAAGATATTTCATTTCAACATTAGAATACCGTTCACTTGATAATTCATCAAATTTTTCTTTTAATACTCTGAATATGGGCCTGGTCTTTTCAACATCTTCAAAATAGGGTGCTATGGTCATCAATCCCCTTACTCTTATGTTATCTAGTTTTGAAGCATATTCAATATGACTATCCACATCTCCCATCTCAATACCAAATTTAGTATCCTCGCGAGCTACATTTACTTGTATAAGTATATCGGCTATAATTCCAGATTTTTTAGCTCTCTTGTTTATTTCATCCATCAGTTTCATACTATCAACAGAATGAATTAGCTTTACCTTATCTATTATATATTTTACCTTATTTGATTGTAAATGCCCAATTAAGTGAATATTGGCAATATCCTTTAAAGCATCATACTTGTCCATTATTTCCTGAACCTTGTTTTCTCCCACATGGGTTATACCTGAATCTACAGCCTCTTTGATCCGTGTAACATCAATAGTCTTAGTTACTGCGATTAAAGTAATATCTTTTGCATCTATATTCTTTTGGCGGCAAATATCCTCTATTTCATTTCTTATCGCTTTAATATTTTCACTTATGGAACTCAACTATGCTTCTCCTCCTTTTCAAAGAATCCTTTGATTTGGTTTTACTTTGTCAGTATCTTTTACCACCTCATCATAGACTTTAATTGTACCACTGCTAACCTGAATAGCATCTTCCTTATTCTCTATGTTCTTAATAAGTGCATATCCATTGTCAGTAGCGATAACTTCAGCAGCAACAAATTTTACTATGCCTTCCTTTATAATATAGACGCCTTTGTGGTTTTCTATTTCCACAATACATTTCTCACTAACCATAAAACCTTCATATTGATTTGTAATAACCTTTACATCCGCCAACCGAATATCGTAATATTTGCTGATGTTATCAGTAATCTCATAGGAAACTAATACTTCACCATTTATAGGTTCAGAAATATATTTAATTTTCGCCTTTATAGTTTCATTGGCGTAATCTTTAAAAACTAATAGGACTCTCTTACCTTCTTCTAATCCCTTCAACAGCTTCTCTTCAACTGTCATGCATATGTACCAGGCGAAATTGTCTATGATCTTTACACCACTTAGCTTATCTTCCTTATTATTTTCATTGTTCAAGGAATTAATGATGCTTTTTATATCCTCAATGCTAAATTTCTCAATATTTTCAGGATTGAGATTTTGCTCTAAACCATCTAAATTATAGCTTACTATGCCAGGGCTGCTGGCAACTATTGTATCCATATAATTATCATGTAATTCTTCCAACTGAGCTTTTTCTTTCTTTAATTGCTCAAGATTTCTTCCTGAAAAGCTCTTTTCGCCGGAAATTAGTGATTTCTTATTCAAGTCTGATGACAATTGCTCCTTAACTTCCGATATCTTTTCAATATTCCCCTGGCTAGACAGGATTTTTATATACTCAACCTTTTCATCAATGCTTTCCTGTAATCTTGTACTATCATCATTAAAAAAATTTTTCTCACTGCTATTTTCAATTTCTTTTATTCTCGCATCTAGCTCGCTTATTTTTATTTTCAAGTCCTCATCCAGCTTTTCACCTTTTATGACTTCTGCAAGTTTCTTACCAAAGGGCACTCTTTCTCCTTCATTAGCTTTTTTTATGATTTCTGCATTTTCTGGAAAAGCATATGTCCACTCATTTTTTATTACTATTGCTTTTGCTTCAAAATAGTCTTCCATCTCGCCATATTTTATTATCTCAGTATCGACATTGAGAAAAAAGAATCTATATATATAAAAGCAAATTATAATAAAAAACAATATAGGAAATATATAAAGTGAAGATATTTTCTTTCTTTTTTTCATGTTGCATACTCCTTCAGAGCATTAATTTTTTAGTATACATAACCTGTTATTATATTTCTCCATTTGTTTTTTATATCCTGCTAAGAAAAATGAAATATTAAAATTAGTCCTATAACACCAGACGAAATGGATCAAAATTTGACTTGAAATTTAGTAGTTTATGTGCTATATTCTTATATGTAACTCATACATCTGGGTGTGGCGCAGCTTGGTAGCGCGCTTGAATGGGGTTCAAGAGGTCGCAGGTTCAATTCCTGTCACCCAGACCATTATTGAAATAAAAAACTTTCGAGGCTATTGCTTCGAAAGTTTATTTATTTTGCATGAGAAACGTTTTACGGAAACCTCTCTTACATTATTAGCCTTCTACTTTAGTGTGGTGACGAACATAACCTTGGGATCGTCCATCCAGACATCTAATCAATGTCCACTACCTATGCTATGATAGAGATAAGTCACAATGTGGGCACGGGTCCCTTCATGCATGGGATCAAAATCCTTTTTATCAGCGGTAAAAAGATCGTTGGTGTCAGCCCAGGCCACCGCATCGGTGTAGTAATGCTCACCCAGTCCCGCCGCCAGCTCACTTCGCCCCAATGCATCAGGACGGTTTAGTGCGCGCCACAGAGCAGTATTTCTGCCGACACCCTTATGATTTATGAGTTTTTACTCTTTTTATTTCAGTATTCAGATCAATTATCTAGATCTATTTATCAACAACTTACGATTCTACTGTATACTCCGATTCATCTTTATATCCCGGTTCAACAGGATATTCTATACCAGTTATATCTTCTTGAGCATTTTGGTCTTCTGATTCACTTGAATCATCTTGATGTCCTGATTCAACGCGATCTTCTGGACCAACTGTATCCTCTGGAACATCTAGATTTCCTGATTCAACTGATTCCTCTGATTGAATTATATTTTTTAGTTCAACTAGTTCCTCTGATAGTTAAATTAGTTTCGTAATCATTGCCTTGTTTCTAATCTCATAGGAATGTCATAGCAGTTTGCATATTCTCTCCTTCATGTGATCTCCACTTATATTCCAAGCAGCTGTTTTTTCTTTGCTTCAAATTCTTTTTGGGAGATTATGCCTTCCTCCATGAGTGCTTTATACTTTTTGATTTCCTCGATGGCATCGACAGGTGGTGCAGATACTATATTTACCTCCTGTGCCCTCACCGTACTAGAACCCATGAACCGCCCAGGTATGCCCTGAAAGGAAATTGTTTTTAATGCTATCACCAGCTTTTCAATTTCTTCAATGCTGCGTTTATATTCGCGGATGTAATCGTTGACATCCGGTCGATTGTTATCAAATCTAGGACCCTCCATGTCGCATTTAATCACCGTCCAGTAGGGATGGTCCAAATGCAGCTCCACATTAAAGGTCTGGAAGGGTTCAGGGATATCAAAATACTGCATCGATGTTATCCTGTTCTCATTTCCATCATCCATTTTGTCAACTACACGAGCCATTTCTCTGTTCATCATAAACTGAGCAATTTGCGGTGCAAGTGCCATAGCTCTCTCTGGCACAGTACTGGTATAACGGCGTATACCCTCCGCCGAGCCCTCGAATAGAGGCATACTGTCCTCTTTAATTGTAAAGGATTTCAAATGTTTGCCCTCAAAAACGGTTTTATCAGGATTTTTACTCATGCAAAACAGCTTATGCTTGTAATCAAAGATGATTTTGGTATCCCAAAGGCCGAAGTCAATACGTTCAGAAATTACGAACTGATCTTTCAGCAGTTGATTTTGATTGTAAAATGTCAAATATTTTTTAAAACCCTGCATGGTTAGATGGATTCTCTTATCATTTTCCATATCTATCTTGCTGTTACAAGTGTCACAGATATATTCACCTTCGATTTTTGTTGGTAGAAACCACGATATTTTACCGCCACAAATGGGGCAAGGGGATTTTTTAGAAAATAAGCCCATAAGCATTTCCTCCTGTACTATATATAGTTATCTTGTTCCGCCTCCTGAACCGCCTAAGGAAGCAAAACCGCCACCTCCGCTACTGCGATTTTCCTGCTGGCGTTGCTCTTCGGCTCTCTTCATATTGTTATAAAGCAAGTAGTGATAGGAATGGGCGGTAACCATGATTGGTCATTGACAAATCGAAAATTTACACCATCCCTGTCACTATAGCCACCTACCACATTATCCAGCTTATATTCAATGGTATAACGATTTTGTCCATACTGGCTGATGCCGAAACAGATTTCATAACCGTTGTCTGTATAATTAATACCGCATTTTCTTGTTTTTTCTTCAAAGCTCCAGTCTATGTTCCAATATGGAATTGTTTCATAGATACCATTTTGGTCTGAAACTTTTAGATTACTGATAGTCAGATAATCAGGCTCATTCATTGGAATATAGATTTCTGTTCCTTCTTTAAAGCTCCCCTCCCAGTTTTGGATGATACCCATGGAACCGTCCTCGTAAATGATGACTTGAATATCCATGGTAGCCACATGATTGGATTCAAAAGCAGCAAGAGGAAAGGCAAACAACAAAAGAATACAGAGAATCAGAAATTTAATTGTTCTGCCCATGGAGCACCTCATTTCATGCTTGGCATATCTGCCTTGGCCGTCTGCTCCTCCAGATAATCTCTTTGTCGAAAACCTAATATACCGGCAATCATTGAGACTGGAAACATTCGGATTTCACGGTTCAACTTAGTCACGCTGTCGTTGTATATCAGGCGGCTAGTGCGTACCATATTTTCAAATGTTTCCACCGCGCCCATGGTTTTGATATAGGTTTGGTTTGCTTTTAATTCGGGGTATTGTTCCGTAACCATGGCAATTCTACCTAATGCTTCTGAAATAACACCTTCTTGATGCAGTACATCTTCTGGTGTGGATTTAGCAGTAATAACGCTTCTTCTTGATTTAATTGTTTCAATCAGTGTTTCGCTTTCATGCTTAGCATAGCCCTTTGTCAAATCCAATAGAGCCGTCAAAGCATCAAAACGACTAGACAACTGCACCCCAATCTGACTCATAGCATTGCTGACATTCTCATCTAGTATCACAAGCTTCCGTTGAGTAGAGATTACCCATAAAATGATTACCCCTATAATCGCAATTATTGCGATGAAAGTTGGTAGCATATTTATTCCCTCCTTATTTAGTAAGCCGGATGAGTAATAACTTCATCCACCTTTGTTACGGGATTGCTTACGAACAGCAATTGTTATTTTATGTAAGGCTCAGCGTCATAACAAGCGTCATCATAAGTACTAATAGTTTTTTCACAGTAATTCCTCCATTCATTTCTGTATAGCCTACAGGGTTCATTAACTTGTATTAAATCTATCAAAAATTCTCCTTTAAAAACCGCCCACTGCATGAAACATGATTTTTTTGACATGAATCATAGTATTGTCAAAAAAGGTTTGCGCCGCTGGCTCTTTAAGGCCAGCGGCATAATTTGTTAACTATATCAGTCAGCTTTGATAAACTTGACCTTTCCATGTTCAGGTGCAGACCCTGTGTATTTCCAAACAGTTACTTTTGTTCCATTATCACTTTTTGCACCGCTGGC
Source organism: Lutispora sp. (assembly GCF_041687175.1). Taxonomy (NCBI): domain Bacteria; kingdom Bacillati; phylum Bacillota; class Clostridia; order Lutisporales; family Lutisporaceae; genus Lutispora; species Lutispora sp. The sequence continues at coordinate 39,772 of NZ_JAWLCK010000005.1, read as the reverse complement.
GTTGACAAGCAGCTTTTGGTTGCCATAATCCCGGATGGTGCAGAAATTAGAATATTTGTTGATTCTCCAAGCATGGGTAATGGCGGCTGATCGCAACTGATCTCCATTCTGTGAGGATGGCTGTCCGATGCTGCGTCCCTCATATTCAATGGAGTACATGGGTCCACGTTCTTTATTATAGTTGATGAGCTTTACAGTAAAGGGCTTATCAGGTTTCTTGTCGGAAAGCTCCAGCCATAAGAAACCGCCTCCTGGGACAGGATAGACATACTTACCTAAAATTTGCATATAATAGTCGCCGTCTTGCAAAATATCGCTTTCACTAACCGCAGCAATATTAATATTAAAGTCAGCAACAGTTTTACCGTTATACTGAACATCAACGCTTTTAACTCCGGAGCTTGTTAAGCTTTCACCTTGAGTCACTGCTTTATCTGATATATAAAATTTAAGCTTAGAATTGTCAATAACACTGCGCGCCCCATTCTCATCCTGGTAATGCACAATCAGGCCGGTTATATCGAAGGCCTCACCCTGCTTATATAATACCTTATCAGGATTAGCAACAAGGAAGTATTTTGGTGCTTTTTTCTCTGGTACAGGTTTGACATAGGCTGTGGTGGGCAGCTTGCCGCCTATTTTTAATCTGGAGGCATTGATAGAACCTACTTTGCCGTCCTTGACCACCAGAGTGTAGGTGCTGCTGTCTTCGGCACTATTAAAGACAATTTTTCCATCTGGTCCGAGATAATCGTTATTAGTGTTGTAGAATAAGCCACGTCCCAAGGGCTTCATAACCAAATAAGCACCAGTGACTTGTTTGCCCGTATCCATATTAAACAGAGCATTCAAGCTATTACCAACATTAATATGCATCGTACCATAAATAGAACCATGGCCATCGGAACTAAAACCTGAATTAGTATTAATCCAGCCGGACATGACACATGGGGTAGTGATTTTTTTGATGTTGAAGTTATATATACCATATTTGCCAGTGGCGTCATCTTGTATATTCATATAGCCTTCATTAGCCCACTGAATGCTGCAATAGCTGCAGGGCAGAAGCAGCTGTCCCGATATATCAACCAGGCCCTCTTTGCCGTCTTTCTTCACTATGGCATAGGGGTTTTTTTTGTCTACCCAAGCAGAATCATTTATTTCATCATACTCAAATGGAAGTATAATACTGCCGTCTACCTTGACAAGCCCCCATTTGCTGCCCTTTTTCACCCAAAGAGTGTCCTTTGAGCTTACATCCGTAGCACCGTTGCCTTTCAGGTTTTCATGGGTATAGGTTTTGCCTGTCCTTACTGAAATAACGCCTTTAATAGATGTTATCTTTCCATCATAGTCAGCATCACCTAATATTACATAACCATAATCACCGATGTCATAGAGGGCTCGACTTTCCGTTCCTGGAATCTTCGTCCCATCTGTCTTATAGATGAAATTACCCATGTTTGTATTAAATACCTTGTTCTCGGAATCATAAGATAAAAATTCATTGTTAAGGGGGATAATCACCTTGTTGTTGAAGTTTATAACCCCTAATCTGGCTGCAGATTCTCTGAAGCCATCATAGCCGCAGTTATATGTTAACGCCAGGGACAATTCAGGAATAAGCTTTATTTGTGCACCGGGTGGATACCAACCCAATATGGAGCTTCCCCATATACCTCCATGATATTGGGCAGGTACAAGAACTCCTTTTTGTCCAACTATTCCAGACTCCAGGTGAGAGTAGTAGATAACATCATAGCCACCTGCATCTGCAATCATGCGCAGCCTTTTTGTAGAAAGCTCATCATAAACTAAGTAAGGCCCCGCCTGAGGATACGGCCTGCCTATTGAAGGAGTTATATTAAATGGGTAGGCTTGAGGAAGTACTTCCTTACCGTTTTTATCTATAATTTGGACGTAAAACAGATATGCATCTCTGTTATGATATTCAAATTGATTTTTCTGTGTGACTTTTACCACTTTCCCTGTAGGCACCATTGCATACCCTTTGATGAAATCAAAAAACACAGGATTACGTCCCTCATCCCTGTCTTCCATATCAAATGCGTCTAAATAATCGCCTTCAGCTGATCCTAAATATTCGTAATCTGCAGGGATTAGGTACTTATCTGGTGCTACAATCTCTTTGCCCAGTTCCAGATTCCAATAACCAAGATAGGTCTTTCCGTTTACCTTCTTTGAGATACGGCAAACTCCTTCCGATGGCAGCCCTACTGCATCGTAGTTGCAGGGAATTACTTCCTTGCCTGTAGTGTCAAGCAATCCCATTTTTCCATTGCGTATTGCCTGAACATATCCATCAACGAATATGGTCTCAGTACTTTCATATTCAAAATCGCCTGTTGGGTGATATTTTCTGCCCATCTGTGAATTCCAGCGCCAGTAATGTGCAGCTATCTCGTCATATATTGGCTCTGCTGCCCAGTTTCCATATATGTCTACAAGTCCATACTTGTCGCCCACGGCTACCTTGCGCAATCCTGAATCAAACATAGCCTTAAGAGTCTTTTGATAATCGGCTGTAGTTCCCAGCCATGTGACATCGCTGTCATAGTAATTTCCATCCTCTGATGGGGCTGCCAATGCCGCTGTGGGCAGTATGGTCAGCATCATACATAGGATGAGCAAAATGCTAATTAGTCGTTTCTTCATGATGTTTTGCCTCCTATAAAAGTATTTTGGTTAAGTATAAAAATCATATTATTTAGTGTTCAATCTATCATAAATCTTCTGAAAAAAAGCAACTTCTACATGAAATGCGATTTTTTTGACATGAATCATTATTTTTTGATATCAACATAGTTACAGATATTCGTTTCTTATGTTAAACTTAGCTAGGAGTGCCAAATGACAGGAGGAATGTTTATGTTACAGATTGCAGTTTGCGACGACAATATAGACGAGCTATCCAATATCGTTCAACTCATAAACCAATATCGAGCAGAAAGACATTTTAGTTGCGAGTATGCAGTCTTTTCAAATGGATTTGAGCTGGTTTCAGCCTTGGAAAAAAGAAAGCGATTTGATATATACTGTCTTGATATTATTATGCCGGGCTTTACTGGCATTGATGTAGCGAAAGAAATCCGTAGTTATGACAAAACCGCGCCTATTATATTCTTTACTACTTCGCCCGAGTTTGCTTTGGAAAGCTATTCAGTGAAAGCAATCAACTATGTACTGAAACCCATATCGAAAGAGAAATTTTTTTTCACCTTTGACGATATATTGGAACGGATAAGATTAGAGAAAAATGAAGATGCAATTGTCGTAAAGAGCAATGAGGGAATTCAAAAAATACTGACCTCAAATTTGGTTTTTGTCGAGGTCATTGGCAGAAGTGTTTTTTATCACCTGCAATCAGGCAGAGTTATCGAATGCATAGAATCCTTTTCCTCTGTCTGCGATAATCTTCTGAAATATAGACAGTTTATCAAAACTCATCGCTCATTCATTGTGAATATGCAGTATGTGGATACCATTGAAAATAGACAATTGACTTTACAGACACTTACCTCTATTCCTATTGCACAGGGCAAGGCAAAAGAAATTAAAGAGCAGTACCTTGCTTATCAAATGGAGGAGGAATAAACGAATGGTTGGAGATGTTAAAGAATTATGGTAACTGTTATTGGACTAATAAGATTTGGATTTTCTCTGATTTTTGGCGTGATGGTGTCGGTTCTCTTAGCTGGAATAGAATCCACGCGGAAGAACATGTTTATAATAAGCTTTTTATGTGCATTTTTTCTTTTTATTCAATTCATCAGCTGGTGGACTTTGGGCTTGGATTTGACAGCAAAACTGTATCCGCTGATCATCCATCTACCGATGATAGTTATTTTATCCATATATTATAAGTGTCCATGGCACATATCCGCTATCAGCGTGCTTACCGCTTATCTGTGCTGTCAAGTGCCTCGATGGATCGGCTTCCTTGCGGGAGCCGCCTTAGGCAGCAAAATTGCAGACCACGCTTTTTATGTTGGGGCAGTGTTTCTAGCATACTTTATACTGGAAAAATATGTTGTTGGATCCATTAGGCAGCTTATGGTTAAATCCCCAAAGTCATGCCTACTATTAGGCGGTGTACCTCTTTTTTACTACATTTTTGATTATGTTACCACCATTTATACCGATGTGCTATACAATGGAGCAGAATGGGCAGTTCAATTCATGCCCTCAACAATATCTGTATTCTATTTTGTTTTTGTGATCCTTTATTACATAGAAACTCAAAAACAGGCAGATTTTCAAAGAGAGAGGGATATGTTGAATACACAGTTTAGGCAGGCACAAATAGAACTTGAATCTTTACGCAAGGTTCATCAGAATGCCGCTGCCTATAGGCACGATATGCGCCACCATCTAGCACTTTTACAGGGGCTAGCATCCAAGGGACTTACAAATGAAATCAAAGAGTATCTGCAGACTGCTAAGTCCGACATGGACTCCATCACACCCATACGTTATTGCGAAAACGAGACCGTAAATCTGATCATATCCTCTTTCGCCTCCAAAGCAAAACAATCGGAAATCATTCTGACGGTAGATGTGAAGCTGCCTGACTTGCTGCCTTTCAGTGATACTGAGCTTTGTTCACTATTGTCAAACGCTTTGGAAAACGCCATACATGCCTGTAAAAATATAGAATACAAAAATAAACGGTATATCAAGCTGCGTATGTATTCAAAGAATAATAAGTTGTGCATTGACATTCGCAACAGCTATCAGACTCAACCCATATTCCATCAGGGTCTCCCAGTATCGAAAGAACAAGGGCATGGCTACGGTACCAAAAGCATGGCTCATATCGTGGAAAAACATGGTGGTGTATATCAGTTTTCGTTCAAGGACGGATTGTTTGTTTTTCAGGCTACTGTATAACTCTTAATTGACTTTTGAGAACTGGTTTGAGGTAACATAAAAAAGCAATTGGCAGACAGCGAAAACTCACTGACTGCCAATATATACCCTCCATTAGCCTCTTTTAAAACGTTTCTCTATGGGAGCATGGCTAACCGAGCTTCTTTTTATTTATTCTTCGATATATGTGTAGATAAGATCTGGATCGGCTCCGACCATTGATCTTATATAATTTACCAGTTTGTCGGATTGTACATATGCAGTTGAATCCCAATACATAGGAATTATTGGAAGATCCTCAAGCAAAATCTTTTCTGCTTCAAAGAGCTTTTCTCCTCTGAGCTTTAAGTCAGGAGTCAATTTAGCGGTTTTAACAGCATCATCATATGCTGGATTGCTATATCTTCCTCTGTTAACTCCGTTTCCAGTCATGAATACATCGATATATGTCATAGGATCGTCATAATCCGGATACCAGTTGCTGTAGCTGATGTCAAAATCACTGTCATCGCATAACTGGAAGAATTGCTTCTTTGGCACCTGTACAATATCAGTTTTTATTCCTAATGTCTTGCTAAGCATATCCTGGACTGCTTCCATATGTGTTCTTCTCACTGCATCATCTCTGGTCAAAAGCTTGAAGATAGGCAATTGTTCATGTGTCATGTTTAATTCCTTCAGTGCCAATTCCAGATGTTCCTTAGCCTTTGCTTCATCTATCTGAAGATTAAGTGGAGCATATGGATATTCTTCGGTATACTTGTCATTTACACCTGAGACTGTAGGCGGAACAAATCTCGTCGCTGGCAATGCGCCATTCTTCGCTACTGCCTTAGCAAAATTCTCTCTATCCAATGCATAGGATATTGCCTTTCTAAAGTTCTTGTTGCTAAGTATCTTTCCCATTTGTCCATCTTTATGATTAAAGTTAAATTGCAGATAATATGAGCCACCAGCTGGGAAGAATTTGGCGGTGCCGTTTTGTACATAAAGCTCGGTCATATCTGCAGGTATGTTAGCAGCAAGGATTTCTCCAGTTTCAAACATATTTATAGCTGTCTTTGGATCTGGAACTATATAAACATTTATGATATCAGCCTTAATCTTATCTTTATCCCAATAATTTTCGTTTTTTGCTAAAACAATGGCTTCTTCATGTTTCCATTCTTTCATGATAAAGGGTCCATTATAAACCATTTTATCAGCTTCAGAGGAAAATGCCTCACCAAACTTATCTACTATATCACTGCGGGATGGCCAATAAGGCAAGAATCCTAAAACTCTTAGGAAATATCCTGTTGGAGCTTCCAAAGTAATTTCCAAAGTTTTTTCGTCTATAGCTTTTAGGCCTACTTCACTTTTATCTACTTCACCTTTATAGAACTTCTCACCGTTTTTGATTAAGAAACCCATTATTTCTGAATAGGCACCGGCAGTATTTGGGTCAAGAAGTCTTAGGATGCTGTATTCAAAATCCTGTGCAGTAACTGCTACTCCATCACTCCATTTAGCATCCCTTAAGTGGAAGGTATAAACAAGACCATCTGGAGACACTTCCCAGCTTTCTGCCATGCCGGGCTGGATTTTACCGTCATAGACTCTTGTCAATCCTTCTAAAACATGGCCTAGTACAAAAATAGATGTCAAATCACTGCCTTTTTGAGGATCCAATTGTGGGGGTTCAGCATCAAGACTGAAACTCAGCACCATTTCTTTTTTCTCTTGCTGTGCACCTTCTGATTCTGTGCCTCCAGTCCCGCTTGCTTTAGGTGCACATGCAGCAAACAAAAGACTGATGATAATCAACATAGACATGGTCATTAAAAAATGTCTTCTTCTCATTTTATATTCCTCCTCCTCTAATAGTACATTATTATGAATATTTATAAGTGAGTTATAAAACAAAAAATCCAGCAGAAAATAATATCATTTTCTACTAGATTTTGTTAACGTTAGTATGATTAACAAAGTAGTAGTGACATGAAGCCCCAAATGTTTGTATTGATATATATTTGTTATTATATATATTCTATATAAAATTAATTTTACCTTCTAAATATTCAGTTTATTTGAAAATTTTAATGTTATTTTTCTATCATTCTCAACCCTATACCTCTATACTTTGTTTTCTGTTCTTTTATGTTATTTTTGATTAATATTCTGCAGCCATCAATTATAACAGGATTCTTCATTAATTTCTTAAATACATCAATACTAATATTTGCAATTGTATCCCAATCTGTCATTATTAAAGCTGCATCTGCATTTAGCAAAGTATTTTCATAATTACTATAAAACTCTAAATTTGCTTGTTCTTCTAGCTCTTTTTTTGCATTCTCAATGGCTATAGGATCATAACATTTTAATACTGCACCTTCTTTGATAAGTCTTCTAATGAGTTTAATAGATTGAGATTCCCTTATGTCATCAGTTCCGGCTTTGAAAGCCAATCCTAATATAGCTATTGTCTTATCCCTGATTTCTCCAATCTCGTCTTTCAGCTTCAATACTAGCCTTTCTATCTGAGACTCATTTACTTCAATTACGGACTTCAATATTTTAGGCTTATAACCCAGTTTTTCTGAAAATGCAATAAGAGATTTTACATCCTTAGGAAAACAGCTTCCTCCAAAGCCGCGACTTGGCTTCAAATATTTTATTATACCAGGCATCGTGATTTTTCCTTCAACAATTAAAGATAAACGTCTATCCATGTGGACCCCTTCTAAGACTTCTAAAGCATCAGTATCTCCAATTTCCTCAGAAATAGCAGCAATTTCATTGGAAAAGGAAATCAAAGCTGCCAGTAAAGCATTGGAAGTATATTTAATCATTTCAGCAGTCCTGGAATTTGTTTTAACAATGGGTGCATCAAAATGAGATTTATATATTTTACTGAACACTTCAAAGCTTTTATCATCCATTGCACCTATTATTATCCTGTCCGGATTCATAAAATCCTCAACAGCATTTCCTTCTCTTAGAAACTCCGGATTCATCACAAGACCGAACTCACCCAACTTCTTTCCAGATGCCTCTTCTAAAGTCTTCAGAATCATGGTATCCGTAGTTGTAGGTATTACTGTACTCTTTACGCAAACTACATGATAATCCTTTTTCTTCTTTAAAATCACTCCTATATCATAGGCAGCTTCCTTTACATTTTTCAAATCTATATTGCCCTCTGAAAAAGGAGTCCCCACTGCAATTATGGATACCTCTGAATTTTCAACTGCATACCCTACATCAGATGTGGCTGTCAGCTTATCTCTAATAACCTCCAAAAGAAGGTCTTCCAGATGTTTTTCAAAAATAGGCGCGATACCACTGTTAATACTATTTATTATACTTTCTACTCTATCGACACAGATGACATTGTGCCCTTTTTTTGCTAGACAAACTCCTGTAACCAACCCTACATAACCAGTTCCAATAATTGATATTTTCATGTCCATACCCCTGTCTTCTAATTATAAAAAATATTATCTGTAAAGCCAGGAGAGATTTTTTCAATCTCTTCAATCTTTTTTCTTAATACATTTATATAGTGTTCATACACGTAACTCTTTGGATCAAACTTCCAAAGCATTATATAGTCTTTTTTGTTTATCATTCTAAGGCCACTGAAGTGATAAAACACCAATCGGGTATTGTTAACATGTACCCTGTTGTCATAAATCTTTATCTCAAATAGAAAATCATTCCAAGATGCTAGGTTAATACCTGGATGCTCCAGATAATAAATATTCTTGTAGTGTTTTTTTAGTTTATCAAGATGGCCTTGATCACCGAATTTTCCATTATCATAATAGGCATAACACCAATCTATACACTGTTCCTTCCACCATTTAAGAGCATCTAAGCCAATTTTATCTCTTTTGAAACATACAAATCCTCCATTTACTTTTTTCGAACTTTTATGTGTAGTCACTATCACAGACCATTTCTTTATTCTATTGATAATGCTTATAGGGTCTGAAAAGTAATATATATCGCTATCCATATATATTATTTTATTGATTCCCGGGTATTTGTCGAATATATATTCCACTACAACAGGTTTTATTGTCCAACAATACTCATAAAGCTCCCTTTCTTTTTTGATTTTAGTTAAAGTTTTATCTTCAAGCTCAGAAAAATCTATAATTACGGCTTTTGAAATGCTCATTTTATTAAGCAATCATAAGACTCTTTATCTACACAAAATACAAATAATTGTCCATCTATTTTGTTGTTTACTAGTGATTCATAAAGTGCTAAAAACTGATGAACTCTTATTTTTGAAATAATTGTGCATAATGCTACATCCATAATCTCAGCCCTTATTTCCATATAATTTATTCTTTATATAATCCCAATTTTCATTGAGCTCTACATAATCCTTATAGGTATCTATAGCAGTCCAGAAGCCCAGGTGTAAATAAACTGCCAACTGTTTATCCTCCACAAGCTTTTCCAAGGGCTCCTTCTCTAGGACGCATTTGCCTCCATCATCATCAATATATTTGAATATTTCTTTGTTTAAAACAAAAAAACCACCATTTACTATTTGATCTGTTTTAGGTTTTTCCACGAATCTTTGAGCTATACCGTCTGATACTTCTAATATGCCATACTGACTCTTGGCTTTTATGCCTGTCATAGTTGCAATCTTGCCCTTTTCTCTATGGAATTTCAGGAGTTTTTTTATATCGATATCTGCCACTCCATCTCCATATGTGAGCATGAATTCGTTTTCTTCAATAAATGGTTCAATTCTTTTTATCCTGCTGCCTGTCATTGTTTCTTCTCCAGTATCTATAAAGGTTATTCTCCATTTATCTAAGCCTCTAAGAAGAGTGATTTTGAAGTCACCTTCTCTGTTGTCAATAATCATATCATTATTCTTCCATGGACTGTCCATAAAGTACTCCTTTATCTTCTGTCCCTTATAACCTATAGGTAATATGAAATCATCAAAACCATAATGATAGTATATATTCATAATATGCCATACTATGGGACGGCCATCTATATTTATCAGCGGCTTCGGAACATCTTCAGATATTTCTCTTATTCTGGTCCCCTTACCTCCGCATAGAATGACTACTTTCATATGTTCACCTCCTGCAGTCTACATCTTCTAATACATATTAGTACAGAACCATCTTATATGTGTCATTATAGTTTTCATCATATTCCTTAGTAGATAAAACCAATATTATAGCTTTTTCATCTTTTTCATTTATTATTGCATAGGCAGTAAGCGGAGGCACTTCGACTACTATATTATCTCCTTCATCAATGGATATTTCTTCAATATGCTCTTTCCCGACCACTTTCGTTGCAAACTTTACGCTGCCTTTTAGCACACAGAAGTATTCTGTGGTTTCTTTGTGATAATGGTTCCCTCTTATTGCACCTTTTTTGCTGTATAATACATAAGCTTCCTCGATATCAAGGTCTTTCTCTATATTGCTTTTTTTTAATATTTTTTTCAAACTTCCTCTGAAATCTTCAAAGGGAGTTATTGATATTAACCTCGCGCTCATGGTATTCATGCCTCCCAGCGGCTAAATACAATCAATTTCCAGTATACTTTTGTACCAATCCATAAGCCTTCTTAAACCAGCTTCCAAATTAACAGAGGGATTGTAGTTTATGAGAGTTCTTGCTTTTTTCAGATCCGGGCATCTTCTCTGAGGATTGTCTGTAAGATACTCCTTGTCACTGCTTTCATTATATATAACTGTTACTTTTTCAACGATTTCAGCAATTTTTTCTGCCAATTGTTTCATATTTATTTCTATCTCGTCATTGCCAATATTAAAAACTTCTCCATTATACTCCGACATCAAGATTTTTATAAACCCGGCAATAGCATCGCTTATATAGCAAAAGCTTCTTGTAGGCCTGCCATCGCTTAAAATTTCTATTCTTCTGTTATAAAGAGCCCCTTTAAAAAAATCAGGTATAACTCTCTTATCATCAATTCTTAAACCAGGGCCATATACATTGAAAGGCCTTGCTATTTTTACAGGAACTCTATACTGCTTCCAATAATTTACACATAGAGTTTCTCCCAATCTTTTTGATTCATCATAGCATGCCCTGGGACCTATACATGATACATTGCCATTATAAGTTTCACTGGTAGGTATGTTTGCTGAATCCGGATCTCCGTATATTTCGCTGGTAGAAAGATAAAGCATGCTTTTAATGCTCTTTGCTTTTGCAATATCAAGTAAATTTTTGAGTCCCCATACATTTACTTCTATAGTCTCAATAGGGTACATCCTATAAAAAGTTGGAGAAGCAATACTAGCAGCATGAACAATATAATCAATATTTTGTGAAACTTCTATGGGTTTTGATATGTCCTTGTTTATAAATTGAAAATTGTCATTGTCTAATAAATGCATAATTCTGTTCATGGAACTCGTCTTATAGTTGTCTATACAAATAACCTTATCCGGTGTAGAAAAAACATATTTGTTACAATAATCAATAAAGTCAAGAAAATAAGATCCTATAAATCCTCCGCTTCCGGTAATAAGCCATGTATGCCCACCTGTATTAGTAATACACTCCTTTGTACTTTCATATATCCTCTCCATATCTTTAGAAATGATATCTATAATTTCCAAAGCTATCTCCCTCTTACATCATAATAATGATAATTGTCTTTAAACCAGTCAATTGTTCTCTCAATGCCTTCTTCAATAGATACTTCAGGATACCAATTGATAGCGTCCTTTATCTTTTCAATATTAACCTGAGGATTCCACAAATCATTTTTTCTGTATTCCAATGCACCATAGTTTATCTTTGCATCCATATTCATTTTTTCAATTATTAACTCAACATAGTATTTTAAAGGAAAGGTCTTTCCACTACCTATATTCAGAGTCATTCCTCGTGTCTTGTTTGTCTTTGCTGCCATCAGAAAGCCATCAATTATATTCTCAACATAGCAATAATCTCTTTGCTGAAGGCAGGGAGTCAGATTTACCTCTCTATGATTGAGAATGGATAATATGACTTCTGGAAAAAATTTGTGGCTTCCTTCTTTCTCCCCAAAGACTCCAAAGGGTATAATAGTTGTTATATCTATATCCATATCATCGGCTATTTGATGAGCAAGTATGGTTGAAGCTGCTTTTGTACTTCCGTAGATATTGTTAGGCGTGTAATTGGCATCCTCATTAACCGTTCCTTCTTTATTTCCGTACTGCATACTTGTCCCGGTGTTAATAAATTTTTCACACCCGGTTTTACTAACTGCATGAAGCAAGTTCACAGTACCAAGAATATTTATACCAATAGCTTCATATATGTTGTTTTTTCTGGAATCAACTCCGTAGGCTGCCATATGAAAAACTATTTCTGGCTTAATCTTGCTTATACAACTGCTTACAGCATCTAAATCCCTTATATCTGCATAATATATATTAAAATTACCCAGTTGTTTTTCTATCCTCCACAAATCAGAGCTTTCCCGCAGAATTATGGACAATTCTGCATTATACTCTATCATTCTTTCTAAAATATGAGAGCCTAAGAATCCGTTGGCTCCGGTTATCAAGACTCTTTTACCGTCATAAAAATTCAAAGCTAACTCCCCCAAAATTCCAGTTATAGTAGTAAGATGTTTACATAATCAAGTAATTGCCTGCAGCCTCTCTGTCATAATACTTTGATATGAATTGTGATATATCTTTTTCTTTTGTTTTCATCAATTCAATAGCGCCTTTTATTGCCTTTACATATGGGAAATATACTGCTTCTTTTATTTTTTCATCCAGCTTAGGCTGCTCCCACATCCATAAATCAAATTCGTTCTCACTGAGAATGAAGAAACTGCTGAAATGATAAAATATAAGTTTTTTCCCATCAATATAAACCTGCCCCTCTGAGGTCTCTATTCTTGAATCTTCCATATTCCACATTGCGGCATTAGTTGTTTTTGATTTTGAAATATATATACCTGTATTTCTTTTACCTATTACCTCTAGATATTTCTGATCCCCAAACCTGCTTGGAGTAACCTGGTCGTAGCACCATTCAAGACATTTTCTTCTATACCATTTAATAAAACCCATAGCCTCCTTATCTCGTTTTAAGCCCATCAGCCCTGTGTTATATATACCGTACACATTATCCAGCTTTTTATTTTCCCCCTTAAATCTTTCCCGGGTTAATAATAGGGAGCATTGTTTAAGTTCTTGGAATATTGGCTCAGGAGATGAATAGAAAACTATATCTCCATCCAACCATAACAGATGCTCAACATCAGAGTAGTTTCTAAACAAGTACAAAAATACTGAGGCTTTTGAAGTCCAGGCATACTCCTTTTCATTTCGCTGTGACTTTACTGCTGCAAGTTGGGTATCTGTTCTCTCTATTTGATCTATTGTTAAAAGTACTGCCTTCTCTAATTTCAAATCATTTAGAAGTGCTTTTGTCTCTTTGCTCATGCATATGATAAAAAATCTAAAATTATTGTCATGTTCTAATAAAGAATCATATAGAAGCAATATTTTATGAATATATTCCCTGCTCGCAATGGAACAATAATTATGCATTTTGCCACCACCCATTGATCTATTTAAATATGCTCCTTGTTTAAAATATGGGAAATTGCAATGAATTGTTACTAAAAAAGCAAAAAGCCCGAAACCGAGCTTTTTAATAAAATTAGTTATATTATTATGCAGATTATACTTCCTTTTGTGTCATTTACTATCTTTTCTAAAGTCAGCTGCATTTTACCTTGAATATCATCAGGCATCTTGTATAATTTGCTTTGGAGTTCTTCCTTCACCATATCATATAATGGTTTTCCGAATACATTTGTTTCCCATATTCTTTCTGGATTGCTTTCAAACTCATCCATGAAATATCTTATGAACTCTTCACTTTGTTTTTCAGTACCTACTATTGGAGATACCTCTGTCTCAATATTTGTTTTTATGATATGCAATGATGGGGCACTGGCACGAAGTCTTACTCCGAATCTTCCTCCATGTTTTACAATTTCCGGCTCTTCCAGCTTTATCTCGTCTACGGAAGGGGCTACGACTCCATAGCCTATTTCTTTTACATCCCTTATAGCATCTTTAATCTTGTCATATTCTTTTTTAGCATTTGAGAGTTCCCTCATTAAGGAAACAAGCTGATAATCTCCTTCTATTCCGTATCCGGATACCTCTCCCAGTATACGATAGAATAATCCTTCCTTTAGATCGAACTTAATATCTGCAGTTCCCTTGGCCAAATCCATGTCTCTAACACTGGCACTTTCCAGATTTTCAATGGCTGATAGGCTTTCGGTAGAGGAAGCAACCTCTCTGATTCGGTAAATATCCTTTGTACTATTTACGATTCCATCTACAATCTCTTTTTTCAGCCAGTGATCATTTTCCAAAGAATCTATCCATCTCGGCATATGATAGTTCAATTCTCTTATCGGGAATTCAAATAATACTTTAGATAATATATTGTTTATATCTCTCATTTCCATGTTAAGACAATCTACTAGAAGTACCGGAGTCTCATACTTGGACTCTAATGATTCCCTTAATTCTTCTGCTTCCTGGCTGTGAGGATTTGCTGAATTTAGTAATATTACAAAAGGTTTATTTATCTGCTTCAGCTCCTCTATCACTCTTTCTTCAGCCTGTATATAATTTCTCCTTGGAATATCTGTAATAGTTCCATCTGTTGTAACTACCAACCCAATAGTAGAATGCTCATTTATTACCTTTTTTGTACCTATTTCAGCAGCATCTTCAAAAGGAATTACATTATCAAACCAAGGGGTATTAACCATTCTGGGGTTTCCATCCTCCAGATGTCCCATTGCACCTTCAACAAGATATCCTACACAGTCTACAAGTCTAACTTTGAATTTTGCATTGCTTTCAAGAGTCATTTCAACTGCTTCGTTTGGTACAAACTTGGGCTCAGTGGTCATTATTGTCCTTCCATTAGCACTCTGGGGCAGTTCATCCTTTGTCCTGTCTCTTTTGTATTCATTTTCTATATTCGGTATAACAAGCAAATCCATGAATCTCTTGATAAAGGTGGATTTACCTGTGCGTACCGGGCCTACAACGCCTATGTATATGCTTCCTTCGGTTCTTTCGGCAATATTCCGATATAAATCAAATTCTTCCACATTTTTACCCCCTCTCAAAGGATTATAACCTTCAAATATTGCATTATATATATATGTCAAGTAGATAAGAATATTACAAAAAAAGATGCCTATTAAGCATCTTTCCAACCTACTGTTTCTGTTTCTAACAAATCTTCTATTTCATGAGTCTTATTCCTTGTCATCAGTTTTATTACTGATTTCTTTACATCACTGCCTTCATATAATACCTCATATATCTCTTGGGTTATTGGCATTTCTATAGAAAATTTTTTTGCCAGGTGGTAGGCAGATTTAGTGGTTCGCACTCCTTCAATAACCATCTTTGTGGATTTTAACACTTCTTCCAGTGTTTTTCCCTGGCCTATAGCTATACCAGCTCTTCTATTCCTGCTGTGCATGCTAGTGCATGTTACTATTAAATCTCCTACCCCAGATAGTCCGCTAAAAGTACTTTGTCTAGCCCCCATGGCTACACCAAGCCTGGCAATCTCTACAATACCCCTGGTCATTAGAGCAGTTTTTGTATTGTCTCCGAAACCCAATCCATCTGAAATGCCCGCTCCCAAAGCTATTATGTTCTTTAAGGCTCCGCCCAATTCAACACCTACTATATCCGGATTTATGTATACTCTAAACCTCGGCGTCATAAAGGTATCTTGTATGAATTCCGCAACCCTCTTATACTTAGATGATACCACTGTTGCGGAAGGCATATCCTTTGCAACCTCTTCTGCATGATTAGGTCCTGATAGTACTGCTATAGGATTTTCCGGCAGGTATTCTTCAATTATTTCTGACATCCTACATAAGCTGTCATTTTCTATGCCTTTGGCAAGATTAACTATATATTGGTCTTTTTTTATATACCTTTTGATATTCTCAATAGTGTCCCTTACTGCATGGGATGGGGTGCCTAATACAATTATTTCTGAGTCTTTGCAGCAGTATTCCAAGTCATTTGTTGCCATAATATTACTGGGAAGTGTGGCTCCAGGCAAATAGGTTGAATTCTCTCTTTTTTCATTTATTATATCTAATAATTCTTTATTTCTTACCCACAACTTAACATCTATACCCTTACTTGCAAGCGATATAGCATTAGCTGTACCCCAACTGCCGGAACCAATAATAGATACCTTTTTCAATGATATCCCTCCTAAAGTTTTTTTGCTTTCTCGCCTAGTTTTGACTCAGTACCTTTTAAAAGTTTTACAATATTTGTTCTATGCCTATATATAGCCATTGCTGATAGCAAAAAACTGAATAGTACCAACTTTGCAGGCTGCTTAGTTATTAGCATAAGTATAGGAAAGAGGGTCATTCCCATTACTGAAGCCAATGAAACATATTTTGTTATAATTATTATTACTATCCCTATGGGAACTATAGCAGCCACAATATAGGGATTAATAGCAATCATTGCTCCTATGGTTGTAGCTATTCCTTTTCCACCTTTAAAGCCTAATAGTATAGGCCAGTTATGTCCCATCACAACGAAAATTCCTGCAGCTATTTGTCCATCTTCTCCTCCAGTTATGTAGCCTAATATTACAGCAATTGCACCCTTCAGTGCATCTCCCAAAAAAGCAAGCAAACCCGCTTTAGGACCTAAGGTCCTAAATACATTAGTTGCTCCTGCATTACCGCTTCCGTACTTTCTTATATCAATTCCCTTTGTGTACTTAGCAATTATATAGGATGCAGAAATATTTCCCAAGAAATATGCTATTATACTAATGATTATCAGTTTTATGGTCATTTAATTAAATCCCCCTATTGTTTGCTTTTTCCTCTTATTAAAAATCTAATGGGCGTTCCTTGAAAATCAAAAGATTTTCTTATCTGATTTTCTAAATACCTTTCATATGAAAAATGCATAAGCTCTGGATCATTAACGAATATCGCAAAAGTAGGAGGCTTTACAGAAACCTGGGTAGCATAGAGTATATTCAATCTTCTGCCCCCTGATACTGCAGGCTGATTCATCAATACTGCTTCATTTATAACATCATTCAGCAACCCTGTTTGTATTCTCATAGCATGTTGATTTGAAATATAGTTTACCATTTCCAATATTTTAGGAATTCTCTTACCTGTCAAAGCAGACACAAACATTATAGGTGCATAGTTCATAAATGACAGTTCCTTCATGATATCATCCTTATATCTATTCATGGTCTTATCATCTTTTTCTACTAAGTCCCATTTATTTACAACAATTATTGCTCCCCTGCCCTGTTCATGCATGTATCCTGCTATCTTGCTATCCTGCTCTGTTACACCAGTCTCCCCATCAATTACCAAAATACATACATCGGACCTCTCAATAGCTGTGAGAGATCTTATTACGCTATATCTTTCAATAGCTTCATTAATTCTACCCTTTTTTCTCATACCAGCAGTATCAATTAATACATATTTCTGACCATCTGCTTCAAAAGGAGTATCTATAGCATCTCTTGTTGTACCTGGAATATTGCTGACTATTACTCTATCCTCTCCAAGGATTTTATTTATAATAGAAGATTTACCTACATTTGGTCTTCCCACTAATGCTACCTTTATTGTTAAATCATCATATTCCTCCTCATCCTCATGGGGGAAACCACTTATTACTTCATCCAACAAATCTCCTATACCTAAGGCTTGGCCTGCAGATATTCCTATTGGTTCACCGATACCCAAATTATAGAACTCATATATATTATCCTTATACTTTGGTGAATCAATCTTATTACATGCTAATATGACTTTTTTGCTTGTCTTTCTCAGCATATTAGCTACTTCTTGATCTGTTGCTGTTATACCCTCCTGTCCATCGACCACAAAAATTATTACATTTGCAGTTTCTATTGCTATCTCCGCTTGTCTCACCATCTGCTGCATTATAATGTCCTGGGAATAAGGCTCCAATCCTCCTGTATCAATCATAATAAATGTTCTTCCCAGCCACTCTGCTTCTGCATAAATTCTATCCCTTGTAACTCCTGGTACATCTTCAACTATGGATATTCTCTTACCTGCTATTTTATTAAAAAGCGTTGATTTGCCTACATTTGGTCTTCCCACAATAGCCACAACAGGTTTTGCCATTGTAAAACCTCCATTTCTATCTACAGTATTTAAGAATATTTTCAACCAGATCGCTGCCATCTTGTTTACATACAATTACTCTAACTCCAAGCTCCTTTTCAATATCCTCTATGGTCAAATCATCTAAGAATACCGGGTCACCAGCACGCAGCATATTATCAGGTATAAACACATTCCCAGAAATAGTCTTGCCCTTCAGTTGAGATATTATATCTCCTCCTGTTACAAGTCCAGATACTTTCACAGAAGAACCGAAAAATTCATTCTTTATTCCTATCACATTAAGATTAAGACCGGGCAATTTATCCATAATCTTATCACAAGCCTTCTTCAATATAGGCATAGCATACTCTCCTGTCACTATGGTCCCATCTGTTAGTACCCCATGACATCCTTTAATTCTTTCTAATGAGCTGCTAAGCTCAGCATTGAAAAGAGCAATTATGCCTACACCATTCTCTATCTGAGAAAAACCTTCATAGTTATCATAAGGCTGTATTGGCCTATTGGCTATAAGATAAAATTCATCAGATAAAAACACAAATCTGGTGCCTATGCTTTTCAGATAATATTCTTGCATAGCTTCCACCTGATCTATAACCACACCGGCTGTGCTTTCATTGTACTCCTTCAGCGGAAAAAGTCCTTCTCTATATTTGGTTAGTCCTACCGGCACAATTGCAACACAACATAGCTCAGGATAATAGTCGTATAAGTCCTTGGTAGTTTTATCCAGATGCTCTCCATCGTTTATTTCCGGGCAAAGAACTATCTGGCCTTTCATTTCTATTTTTCCATCTTTTAGTCTTTTCATATAATCCAACAACTTATCAGCATTCTTATTATGAAGCATTTTCTTTCTCAGCTCCATATCTGTTGTATGGATTGATATATTTATAGGACTTATCCTGAATCTTATAATCTTATCAATATCCTTATCCTTCATATTGGTTAAACTTAAAAAATTACCCTGAAGAAATGACAATCTTGTGTCATCATCCTTAAAATACAATGTTTTTCTCATACCCTTTGGCAATTGATCTATAAAACAGAAGATGCACTTATTATGACAGGATTTAGGCTTGTCAATTATTCCTTCAAATACCAGTCCCAAATCTTCATCATAATCCTTTTCTATTTCCAGCTCCCATATCTCACCATCAGTTTTTTCTATTTCTAAAACCAAAAATTCATCGCTTATAAGATACTTATACTCTATTATATCATTTACTTCCTCACCATTTATGCTTAAAAGTTTATCATTTTCTTGTATACCTAGTTCATCGGCAATACTACCCTTTTTTACATCTTTGATATTTATACTGCGGCACGACATACTATTCCTCCTGCCTTTTTGTACTATTAATATATTATAACCATTGGCAACATTAAGCACAACATTATTTTAACCAATTAAAAAACAGGTCTGTATATTAGTAAGAACAAACCTGCTTAACTCAAAGTTTATTCGTTTAAGTCCACATGCTCACCTGTTACTGCGTATATTATCCACTCACAAACATTAGTGACGTGATCTGCTATTCTCTCGATGCTTTGACTTATGAATAGGAAGTAAGTGCTTTGATTTATCTTTCTTGGATCCTCCATCATAAGTAAAAGCAACTCTCTGAAAATTTGAGAATGAAGCCCATCCACTTCATCATCTCTCTTAGAAATTTCTCTGGCTTTTTCCACATCCTGTCTTACATAAGCATCTATACTATCCTTTACCATGCCTGTAACTATATAGGCCATTCTAGGTAAATCGATAAGCTCTTTAATATATTTTTCTCCCGATAATCTTTTAGTAATCTTTGCTATATCAACCGCATGATCTGCTATTCTTTCCAAATCCGTGATTATCTTCAATGCAGTGGCAATTATTCTCAGATCCTTAGCAATAGGCTGCTGCAATGCAATAAGCTTTAAGCATTTATCTTCTATTTCTAATTCCATGCTATCTACAAGGTCATCCAGTGCAATTACTTTATCCGCTAGTTCAATGTCCTGTTTTTTTAACGCATTAATGGAATCAGACAATGCTTCCTCTACAATGCTGCTCATCTTAATCATGTCTTTTATGAGTTCTTGTAATTCATTATCAAAATGGTTTCTGGTCATTATCTGTTATACCTCCTAGAAAATATTAACCAAATCTTCCTGTTATATAATCCTCTGTTCTCTTGTCCCTCGGTTTATAGAAAATTTTCTCTGTCTTGTCGTATTCTATAATCTCTCCATTAAGGAAAAAAGCTGTATAATCTGATATTCTACCTGCCTGCTGCATGTTATGTGTAACAATAATAACAGTATATTGCTTCTTTAAATTCTCCATCAGATCTTCAATTTTCATGGTTGAGGCAGGATCTAATGCGGAAGTGGGTTCATCCATAAGCAATACCTCAGGTTCTACTGCAATGGTCCTGGCTATGCAAAGCCTTTGTTGCTGACCTCCTGACAAGCCAATGGCATCGGATTTTAGCCTATCCTTCACCTCTTCCCATAAAGCTGCTTCCCTTAAACTTTTTTCAACAATATCGTCAAGCGTGGTTTTGCTCTTGATACCATGTATTCTCGGTCCATAAGCTATATTTTCGTAAATGGACATGGGAAAAGGGTTTGGTTTTTGAAACACCATTCCAACTTTTTTCCTCAGGAGAATAACATCATATCTATTGACATCGTTGCCTGCTACTTGGATTTCACCATTTATTTTCACATTTGGAATCAAATCATTCATTCTATTTAAGCATCTTAGAAAGGTTGACTTTCCGCATCCTGAAGGTCCGATTAAAGCAGTAACAGACTTGTCATATATATCTATACTTATATTTTTTAATGCATGATGATCTCCATAATATAAATTTGCATCTCTCACTTTTATTCTTACATTTTCCATTGATTTACTATCTCCTTCTAGCAATAAAAATTTTATTTATCAATGTGTTAGCTATAAAGTTGATGATAAGCACCAAAGTTATAAGTACTACTGCAGTTGCATAGGTATTTTCCGCTGATAAACCTTCTGAAGCTAAGGTAAAAAGATGGACTGACAGCGTTCTTCCAGGCCTTAAAATAGAATCCGGCACACCTAAGGAACTTCCTGCTGTATATATAACTGCTGCACTTTCACCTACAACTCTTCCTATACCCAGAATTAATCCTGTCAATATGCCCGGCATAGCAGTAGGTATTACAATTTTTCTAATGGTCTGGAGCTTTGTAGCTCCTAATGCCAAGCTTCCTTCCCTATAGGAGCTTGGTACTGCTTTGATAGCCTCCTCAGATGTCCTTACTATAGTAGGTAGTATCATCAATGTTAGTGTCAATGCTCCTGATAATATGGAGTATTTTAGCCCTAGAAAAACCACAAAGAATGAGTAACCAAACAAACCGTAAATTATTGATGGGACTCCTGCTAGCGCTTCAATTCCATATCTTATAATCCTTAGCACTGGTCCTTCCTTAGCATACTCAGTCAAATAAACTGAAGCTGCAATACCTATAGGAGCTGCAAAAACTACTGATAAAACAACAATATAAAAGGTGGATACTATTACTGAAAAAATTCCCCCTGCCTTTCCCATTTTCCTTGGTTCTTCCAATAAAAAGTTAAAGCTTATATGTGGCAACCCTTTTACTAAGATATCACTTACTATAAGCGCCAAAACAATTATTGTCAGTATTGAAAATACGCATAATAAATAAAAAGCCAATCTTTCTTTTATTCTGGAGTGTCTTACATTCTTAATCTCATTCAATTTACTCACCTACCTTATTGGGTATAAGCTTTGCCAAAAGATTTAAAACCATAATGAAGACAAATAACACTATACCTGTTGCAAATAATGCTTTTTGATGTTCTCCGCTGGCATATCCCATTTCAATTCCAATATTTCCTGTAAGAGTCCTCACAGGCGACAAAATACTTTCAGGAATCAATGTGCTATTGCCTGTTATCATTATTACAGCCATGGTTTCTCCTATGGCTCTCCCCATTCCTAATATTATTGATGAGATTATTCCTGATCTGGCTGCAGGAAGTACAACCTTTATAATTGCCTGCCAATGGGATGATCCCAAAGCTAAAGAACCTTCCTTGTACTCCTTTGGTACTGCTTCAATAGAATCCTTGGATATGTTTATTATGGTAGGTAGTATCATAATACCTAGAACTATGCTGCCTGCCAGAACACTAAAACCCTGATTATTAAATAAATCTCTTATGATAGGAACTATAACTGTCATTCCATATAATCCATAAATTACTGAAGGTATTCCTGCCAATAACTCAATACCTGGTTTAATAATTGTTGAAAGTCTTTGAGATGCAATCTCGGCAAGATATACGGCACAACCAATCCCAATAGGTACCCCTATCATTAAGGCTCCTAGAGTGACATACATAGAACCAAGAATCATAGGGAAAATTCCATATATCCCCTGGGTTGGAGCCCAATCTTTTCCAAGCACAAAACCAATTATACCTGTATTACTTATCACTGGCCAACCCTCTCTAAAAATGAATATACCAATAATTGCAACTCCCAATACTGCTATTCCAGCACAGAAAAGAAGTATTTTTTCTACAATTTTTTCTCGAAATATCATTAATCTCTTTCCCTTCTGAAAAATAGTTCAACCAAGTCTAAAACTCCTACTTAAAATCGTCGTAGGAGTTTAGCCATATTAATTTTTCTCTTGATTATTTATTAGTCTTCAAATAATTGTTTTCTTCAACTATCTGCTGGCCTTTGTCACTCAGAATAAAATCAATAAAGTCTTTAGCAAGTCCAGTTGGTTCTTCTTTGGTCACCATGAGGAATGGTCTTGAAATCTTATAATTGCCAGCATATATATTTTCTTCATTGCATGCAGCCCCATCGATGCTTATAAGTTTTAGATTAGCATTATCCTTTACACTTCCATAAGAAGCATATCCTATGGAATTTGCATCACTTGTTATAGTAGTCATAACCGCCCCTGTAGAACCTTGTGTTATAGCCGAGGATAATACCAGTTCTAAACCAGTAAGCTCGGTAAATGCTCCTCTGGTTCCTGAGCCTTCTTCCCTTGTTACAACTATTATAGCTGCATCATTTCCACCAACTTCTTTCCAGTTGGTTATTTCCCCTGCATATATTTGTCTTAGTTGTTCGAGAGTCAAATCATTTACAGGATTTTGAGAATTCAATATAACTGCAATTCCATCAGTGGCGATTTTGAATTCTTTCAAAGTTTTTTCATCGGTTTTTAATTCCCTTGAAGACATTCCTATATCAACTACACCATCCATTGCTGATTTGATTCCTACTCCTGAACCACCGGATTGTATATCTATAATTGCATTTGGATTAATTTCTTTGTATGCAGCTGCCAACTCTTCAGCTAAAGGCTGTACAGAAGTAGATCCGTTTATTAAAATACTCTGCTTTTCTGTTCCAACTATTTGCTCTTTTTCTGATTTTTGTTCAGGATTACCTGCTTGTCCTGAACAACCTGATAATGCAACTATTATTACAAGAATCAGACTTAATAAGTTTTTAATACTTTTTCTCAATTTCTCTCCCTCCTCTAATTTATTACATCTTTATATTAATCTAGTCATGTTAAGTGTCTATTATCATATTGTTAAATCTAAGTAAAAACTAAAAAAAGAGCTATCAAAGCCCTTTTTTTGTACTGGAAAAACTTATTTTAAATTTTGTGCCTTTACCTATTTTGCTTTCTACAGTTATTTCGGCGCCCATGCTTAGAGCAATATGCTTTACAATGGATAATCCCAGTCCTGTTCCACTTTTACCTGTTCTTGATCTGGCCTTATCCACCCTGTAAAATCGTTCAAATATTCTTGGCAAATCTTCCTCTGGAATTCCTATACCTGTATCTTCAATTGATATTACCTTTTTACTTTCCTCTAGATACCCTTTGATTGTAACATTTCCACCTTCCATGGAGTATTTAATTGCATTATCAACAAGGTTAATCATCATCTGCTTGAATTGATCTTTATTTCCATATATGTAGCCTATGTTTTCTTTAATGACCTTCTCTATTGTTATTCCTTTGCTTTCTGCTTTAGATTTAAACATAAGTATTACATCATCAATGGCTGAACTTAATTCAAAGCTTTCTTTGGTTTCCTTTTCTTTCTTTCCTTCCAACTCTGAAAGGGATAAAATTCCGTCTATGAGCTCAACAAGCCTCTCAGCTTCATGCTCTATTATATCAAGGAATCTCAAAGCAGTATTCTCTTCCTTTATAGCACCTTCCTTCAATGTTTCAATGAAACCTTTTATAGATGTCAATGGAGTTTTCAGTTCGTGTGAAACATTGGCCACAAAATCACTTCTTGCTCTTTCCAGTTTCCTTATCTTTGTCACATCTTGAAGCACTATTATAATACCTATAGTATATAACCCATTACTTTCAATAATAGGATTTGTATATAACTTAATTATTTTTTCTTCCGGGTAATTCAGTGTAATCTCCGTCTCTTTATATGCTTCATTCTCAATGGCATTGCTTAAATACTCATGAATGTAGTGATTTCTCAGCACATAGATGAGATGGCTTTCTGTCAATTCTTCATCATGTATATCCAATAGCTTTTTAGCATTGTCATTTATAAAAAGTATTCTATAATCCTTATCTATAGCAATTATCCCGCTTGCAACGCTGCTAAGTATCGCTTCCATTTCCTTGTTTCTTGTATTTAATCCATTTATGTAATACTGAAGCTGTTGTGACATGTTGTTGATTGTCTCCGCTAATTTACTTATTTCATCATTACCGTTAATCTTCAGCTTAATACTAAAATTCCCTTTTGCAATTTCTTCTGATGTCTCTGTAATTTTTGATAAAGGCTTTACAATTTTTTTTGTAGAAATATATCCAATAATCAAAGCTATAACTAAACCAAACACGAAAGCCATTAATAGATTATATAAATATTTTCTTATAATCATTTCAATTTCATTCAAAGGCATGGATAGTCTGACAATGATTATATCATTATCCTGATATCTAGCTGCTATAGCGTAATACAGATAATCAGCCTTAATAGTATCACTATATCTTCTCTCTGTACTGTAGTTACCTGAAATTGCTTTTTTTACTTCTGGCCTATCTATGTGATTATCCATCTTTGATATATCTTCATAGGTATCTGCAAGAACATTGCCCTGTGAATCGATTAATGTAATTCTAATATCGTTATATGCTCTTATTTGTTTTACATATTCATCAATATTTTCAGAACCATAACCCTTTAATCGCTCGGTAATCAATTCAACCACCAAATGAGTATTGGATATAAGCTTGTCTTCTACAACACTGTTGTATGTAGACCTGATGGTGCCGTATGATAATATGCCGCTAATGGTAAAACCTATTAGCAGCACATAAAGTAGAGATAAGAATATCTTTTTGCTCATTTCAAATCACCTGGATTTTCAAATTTGTAACCTACACCTCTTATAGTTTGTATCATTCCTTCCTCATTATCTCCCCAAAGCTTCTTTCTTAGATTTCTGACATGAACATCTATGGTTCTGGTCTCCCCTCCATATTCATATCCCCATACAGCATCAAGAAGGAAGTCTCTGGTCATTACTCTTCCTGGATTCTCAGCCATTATTTTTAAAAGTTCAAATTCTTTCAATGTGAGTATTATCTTCTTTCCATTGATTCTTACTTCATGTTTATCTTCATCTATTTCAAGATTTCCAATTGCAATTTTTCTGTTTGTGTTTTCAGGCTCTTTAGATGGCTTATCTCCATTTTTCATCCTTCGCATTACAGTTCTTATTCGTGCGATAAGCTCTTTGACACTGAAAGGCTTAGTCACATAGTCATCGGCTCCCAGTTCTAGACCCAATATCTTATCCAATTCCTCACCCTTTGCTGTAACCATTATAATGGGTATATTTCTTATAAGCTCATTCATCCTTATCTTCTTACATACTTCTAATCCATCTATACCAGGTATCATAAGATCAAGCAGAATTATATCCGGCATTTCTTTAAGGGCCATATTATAACCTTCATCGCCATTGTCAACTATAATAACTTCATATCCGTTGTTTTTAAGATTATATCTTAAAAGTTCTTGGATACCGTAATCATCCTCTATAACAAGTACTTTCATAATCTTACCTCCATGTTAACAATTCAGCTCCATAATAGCTGACATACTACCGTTTCTACCCTTATCTCTCCTATGTGAAAAGAAGAGTTCCCTGTTGCATCTGGTACACATTTGACTTTCATTGATGTTCTGCTGTCTTACCCCTGACTCCAGGAGCATCTTCTTATTAGCCAACCATAAATCGATCAGATATTTGCCATTTCCCTTCATTAAAGCAATTTCATCATAGTTGCTAAAGCTATTTCTGAATATTTCTGCTGTATCTCCATCCACTTCAAAACAGTCTCTCTCTATTGAAGGACCAATGGCTGCCAATAGATGTTCAGGTTTTGTGTTATAAATTTTCTTCATTTTTTCAACAGTTTTTTCTACAATATGCAATGCAGTACCTCTCCACCCTGAATGTACAAGACCTATTACTTTATTGACTGGATCAAGTAGAAAGATAGGTACGCAATCTGCATAAAAAGTCATAAGCGGAATTTCAGGCAGATCTGTTATGAGTGCATCATACCCCTGACTTGGTTGATTATCGGATGATTTCGCTTTTAAGAAGTTTTCATCAACAACTAATACATTGTCTCCATGAACTTGTTTTGACATTACAAGCTTTGTATAATCTACACCTATTGAGCTGCATATTATATCCAGATTTTTATTGGTTACTTCTTTAGGTTCATCTTTAAAAGGAGAAGTATTTAAAGAAGCATAAATGCCCTTGCTTACTCCCCCTTGCTTTGTCGTAAAACAATGTCTTACTATCCCCGTATCTGAAAATTCGGGGATAGTAAGATATATTAAATTTCCTGCCTTATTAATCTTAAATGCCATTTCTATCATTCACTCCAAGCTAACATAATATTATTCCATCAATAATATTATATTAGCCTTTATCTTTATGAGTAATCAACAGGATTTTTTCAAGTCTCCTGAATAATTCAACAATGCTTCTTCAAGATTCTTAATTCTTTCTTCAAGTTCTTTGATTCTATTTTCCACCGGATCCGGTAAATCAGTATGATTTAAGTCAATCTTCATTATTTCATTTGTTTTTCTGGCTGTATGAGCTGGAACTCCTACAGCTGTTGTGCTAGGCGGTACACATCTCAGGACTACGGCACCTGCTCCTATCTTTGCATTGGTTCCTACGGTTATAGGACCTAGTATTTTGGCTCCTGAACCTATGGTCACATTATCATGAATTGTGGGATGCCTCTTGCCTTTATCTTTACCTGTACCTCCTAAGGTTACTCCTTGATATAAGGTTACATCATCACCTATCTCTGTTGTTTCTCCTATAACTATTCCCATTCCATGGTCAATAAACAACCTTCTGCCAATAACTGCCCCTGGATGTATTTCTACTCCAGTGAAAAATCTGGCTAACTGTGATATCAGCCTTGCTATTAAAAACATTCTTTTGTTATAGAAAAAATGGCTTATTCTGTACATAATTATAGCGTGGAGTCCCGAATAACATAGTAAAGCTTCCAATTTACTTTTTACAGCTGGATCTCTTTCCATTACTACAGATATGTCTTCCTTTAATGTTTTAAACATTGCTACACTCCTTTTTTATTATTTAAAATTTAAAAAGCCCCTTAACAGGAGAATCTCCTATTAAGAGGCAGTATTATTCTGCGGTTCCACTCTTATTACTACTCTATGGGTACCATCATACCCATGCATTTATAACGGTTGCTCCCGTAACGGCCTAATACCCTTCAGCCTAAAGCTCCTGGACGCACTTTCGGTAAATACTTTTGAGATAGCTTTCAGCCATGGCAATCTCTCTCTGAAAAAGTATCTTCACTACCTACACTTTCCATTCATAGCCTTTAGAATATTTAATTCCGACTAATATAGTATGATTTTATTATAATTGCATTGTATTTATCTGTCAATAACTTTTTATCATCATTTTGAGTTTTCTTTCATTAATTTATTGAGTTCTTCCATAAAAGTATTTATATCTTTAAATTGTTTATACACAGAAGCGAAACGAACATAGGCAACATCATCTACTTTCCTTAATATGGCCATAACCATTTCCCCTATTCTTTTGCTTTCGATTTCCTTATCCATAGAGTTATATAACTCTTTTTCAATGCTGTCTGTCATTTCTTCAATATCTTTAACAGAAACAGGTCTTTTTTCACAAGCTTTTAGAATACCGTTCACTATCTTGCTTCTTTGATACAGTTCTCTGCTGCCATCCCTTTTTACTATTATCAAAGGCATTTCTTCTATCTTTTCATATGTTGTAAATCTCTTAGAACAGCTTTCACATTCTCTTCGGCGTCTTATAACAGTATATTCATCAGCGGGTCTCGAATCAACTACCTTGCTTTCATTACATCCGCAATAAGGACACTTCATTTCTATTCCTCCTAATGTGCTTTTCCTTCGTGTTACACTTATTTATAGTATAATTATACTATATATTATATCAGCACACATAGCAGTTTGACCCACTTTTTTGATTCATTTCCCACCCTTGGCTGAAACTTATAATTTTTATTAAGAACTTTTATCAATCAATATTACATCGATTCCGATTTTTTTGATATCTTCCCACGGGATTACAATATCGTTATCCTTTGATATTATTCTGAACAATCTGCTTTCTGATGGGATTATTATTGCTTCAATAATCCCAGTTTCCATATTTATCTCCACATCTGATACAAAGCCAAGCCTTTTACCATCTGCAATGTTTATTATCTCTTTTTGTCTTAATTCAGATGCTTTAAACATATCAACACCCCATTTCTAATACATGTGCTATATAAAATATATAAGACATGCATCAGAAATAGAACCTGAATTTGTAATGATGAGCATTAGAGTCACCAAAGTTAATTACTTTTGCGATATTATATATCCATTAGATTGGCTATAGTGTATCCTTCAACCTCTGAGAAATCATCTGCCCAAAAAAAAGAATAGGTGTGCCCTATTCTTTTTTATGCTGCAATATGCTAAATCACTCAGATATACTTTCTCATATGGCTCAAAGCAGTTTTCTCCAAGCGAGATACCTGAGCCTGAGAGATGCCAATTTCTTCTGCCACCTCCATTTGGGTTCTTCCTTGGAAGAATCTCAGATTGAGTATAAGCTTTTCTCTATCATTTAGCTTTCTCATAGCTTCACTTAAAGCAATACTCTGAACCCAGTTTTCATCCTTGTTCTTATCATCAGCCACTTGATCCATCACATATATTGCATCTCCGTTGTCATGATAAATTGGTTCAAATAAAGATAGAGGATCTTGTATTGCATCCAATGCAAAAACCACTTCCTCCACCGGTAGATCAAGCTCTTTTGCTATCTCTGATACTGTTGGCTCCTTTGAGTTTATATTTATCAGTTTGTCTCTTACTTGCAAAGCTTTGTATGCAATATCCCTTAATGATCTGCTAACTCTAATAGAGTTATTGTCTCGTAAGTACCTTCTTATTTCACCTATTATCATGGGGACTGCATAAGTAGAAAATCTTACATTCTGATCCAAATCAAAGTTGTCTATGGCTTTGATCAAACCTATGCATCCTACCTGGAACAAATCGTCAACATATTCGCCTCTGTTATTAAATCTTTGTATCACACTTAAAACCAGCCTGAGGTTACATTTTATGAATTCCTCTCTGGCTTCTAAATCACCCTGTCGTATTTTTTTTAAAAGCTCCATCATTTTTGCATTAGACAAAACTGGCAGTTTGGAAGTATTCACACCACATATTTCAACCTTGTTGATCATCATACCAGCACACCCTTTTTATTTAATAGACATTTAAATTATTACCATAGCTATTTTTTTTATTCATGGAAATAAGTTAATTAATATCAAAAAAATCCAGATATATATATATCTGGAATACAAATAACTTGTTTTATATCATCTTGTTTATCTCTTTTTTTAATCTTTTAATTATTCTTTTCTCCAACCTTGAAATGTATGATTGCGAAATTCCAAGCATATCTGCCACTTCTTTTTGAGTCTTTTCTACTCCGTCATTTAATCCGAACCTAAGCTCCATTATCCTTTTTTCTCTTTCATTTAATTTTTTTAGTGCTATATCCAATAACTCCTTATCGGTCTCATCTTCTAAATATCTGTATATCAAGTCATTATCAGTACCTAAAATATCTGAGAGCAGTAGCTCATTTCCGTCCCAATCTATATTTAAAGGTTCATCAAAAGAAATCTCTGATTTAACCTTACTGTTTCTTCTTAAATACATAAGTATTTCGTTTTCTATACATCTAGAGGCATATGTGGCAAGCTTGATTTTCTTGTCAGGATCGAAGGTGTTAACTGCCTTGATCAAACCAATGGTGCCAATGGAAACTAAATCCTCCACGCCTACACCTGTATTTTCGAATTTTCTGGCTATGTAGACCACAAGCCTAAGATTTCTTTCTATTAATACTGACCTTGCGTTGCTTCCCACTTCATTTAACTTTGATATCCAAACAACCTCATCATCTATATCCAAAGGCGGAGGCAATGCTTCATTACCACCAATGTAGTGAATCCAACCTTCGTCATTAGGCTTCATTTGCTGTTTTAGTTTTGCTATCAAGATTATTAATTGAAGGGCTAACAACCTGAATAATTTATGCACTATTTTTCCCCCCATTATAATTGCTTAATATTTCAGGATGCAACAATGCGCTATATTCACCGTCTTTAGATAATCTTTTGTTATATATTGCAACAATAGTATCTTTAATATAGTTTCTCGATCTTTTATCTTCAATGCTTACTGCATCAGGTTTAAACCCTATAAGCATCCCATTTTCAACGCCTAAGGATTTAAAGGGTATAAACCTGAACTTGGTCATCCATTCAGATTTGGATAAGACTGAAGCTATGGTATTCAAATTATTCTCATTGTTTTCATCAAATATCTTCTGGATTTCTTCAGGCAAAAGTTCTTTAATAGCTTGATATTCGGCAATAATTACAGGGCGATTAGTTATTGGATCTGTAAGAGAATTACCTGTATCTACCAAGGCTACTAAGCATATTCTTTTGCTTCCCTTTAGTATCGAAACATCTAATAGTATTTTTTCTCTCTTTATTCTTGAAATAATATATCCCCACGAAAACTTTACAAATATGTAAGCAGAAATTATAGATACAAATAAAAGCTTGATAGGGAAGCTTTCTATATAAAATACACCTTTATATGAAAATTTAATTCCATTTATAAGGTAGTATATTCCAAAGGCTGCTCCACCGAATATTAGTGATATTATATAGAAAACCAATATTATTCTTCCAAATTCTTTAAGGGTATATGGATTAAATGCCACAGCAATGATAAATAGTGAAAAAATGATTTTAAGCAGCCAAGTATAAAGGTATTCAAAGCCTGGATAATAGTAAAAAACAGCATAAATAGCACCGGTTATAGAAGCAAGAAGAATATTAATTTTTTTATAAGGGCTTCTGGTTAATTTTGCTGTACTAAATAGTATTAAATAGTTCATCAATAAATTTTCCACAAAGATTATATCTCCATATACAAACTTGACCATATTTCCACAAACCTTTGCTAATTATATTTATTAGAAATTAATTTAATCCTATCACTTACTATAATTATAGAAACATAAGTGGAAAATATTTGTCATTTTTAGAAGTCGAAATAAAAAAATGCTTTATATAAATCTACATAAAAATTCCTTTTGTTTTGTATAGTTCTTTAATACCATTTAAAATACCAATAGAAGCCAGTTCTTTAAACATATCCTGCTCAATTTTCAATCTTTCATGGGGATTTGAATAGAAGCCTATTAGAGTAACTATAGATGTTTCATTTGCTTTTATTAGCCTGGATATTACTGAATTTACCTTATCACTACAGCTAATTATTCCTCTGTTATATAAATTAGTAGCCTTTATCAATTCCCTTTGTACCTTCTTTGCAAGCAATTCCCCTTTTTTGCTGGAAGCACTATAATAGGTTTCTATACCTTTCTGATTTGCATTTTCAGACCAATTTGTATCTATGGAAATCAATATATCAGCATTGGCATGTTCAATTAAGCTTATCCTTTCTTCTACACTTACTGCTGTATCACTTATAGGTCTTATACCGACGGATGCCCCTAGAAGTTTTAGTTCATTATATAGCTTTTCTCCTATTTTGAAGCTGCTGAAAGCTTCTACCCCTATCCCATAGCCCCAGTCAATATATACACTAAACATAAAGAATCACCACTCAAAAATTATGTATAATACATGTATATTGGAGATTTCTATTTTTATTCCAAGTTTTTTGGAGAAGAAAAAGAAATAAAAAAACTGGACATCGTCCAGTTTTTTAGCTTTATTTATTTGAATCTGTTTCTTAAAAATGGTGGAATATCAAGATCATCATCTCGATAATTTGATTTATGTGTATCAGTTTTTTTATCTATGATCTCATCGTCATCAACAGGTAAAACAGGTTTAGTTTCAAATTCGCTAAATCCTGTTGCTATAACAGTTATCCTTATTTCATCTTTCAAATTCTCGTCAATAACTGCACCAAATATTATATTGGCATCTGGATCTGCAGACTGGAAAACCAATTCTGCAGCTTCATTAACTTCAAATATTCCAAGATCCGGCCCTCCAGTTATATTTAGAAGAACGCTCTTAGCACCTTCTATAGAAGTTTCAAGAAGAGGACTATGTATAGCCTGCTTCACAGCATCGGAGCTTCTATTTTCTCCACTGCCATGTCCTATACCCATGTGAGCAAGACCTTTGCTTGCCATTATTGTTTTCACATCTGCGAAGTCAAGATTAACCAACCCTGGTACTGCTATCAGGTCGGAAATACCCTGTACACCCTGTCTTAATACATCATCAGCGATTCTAAAGGCATCCATAATAGAAGCCTTTTTATCAACTATCTGAAGTAATCTATCATTTGGTATAGTAACCAGTGTATCCACATGTTCCTTAAGCTCCAATAAGCCTTTTTCTGCCTGGAGCTTCCTTACTTTACCTTCAAAACCAAAAGGTTTTGTTACGACTCCAACAGTTAATATCCCTAACTCCTTGGAAATTTTCGCAACAATAGGAGCGGCTCCCGTACCTGTACCTCCACCCATTCCTGCAGTTACAAAAACCATATCAGCACCTTCCAGTGCTTGTTTTATGTCTTCATAGCTCTCTTCTGCTGCTTTCTTCCCAACTTCAGGATTAGCACCTGCACCTAGTCCTTTTGTAAGTTTTTCGCCAATCTGTATCTTGTTTGGTGCTTGTGCCATGCACAATGCTTGTTTATCAGTATTAACTGAAAAGAACTCTATGCCTTTAAGACCTGCAGCAATCATTCTGTTTACTGCGTTATTTCCACCGCCTCCTACACCTATAACCTTTATACGAGCAACCGAATTAACTTCAACATCAAACTCGAGCACACTACGACCTCCCTATTACATCCTTTATTATTAAATATGATACCTGTTATATAGCAATAAGATCCTTTCTCACATTTTTTGTTAGTTCATTAATATATTGTTCAACGAAAAAGCTTAATTTCCTTTATTTTTATAAAATTTTTATTTTCTATTTCTTTTTATTTTAGCTAAAATATACCTTCTTATTATTGCAAAGTTCTGGAATAGTCTTACGCCAAAGGCGAATATTGCAGCATAATATATTGGAACTCCAAGCTGGTCCCCAATGTATGTCAATATTGCAGCCAAAACCGCATTTGCAAAAAAACCTGATATAAATATCTCAACATCAAAGGTGTTTTCTAAACTAGATCTCACGCCTCCGAACACCGAATCCAGAGCAGCCAGTATTGCTATAGACATGTATGTTGAATACTGTATAGGTATTGTAAGAGGAGAAAGCAAACCTAATAGTATTCCCAATAATAACCCTAACAATGGTACTATCATTTCTTTTCACCTTCTTCTATACTTTTCTGATATTTAAGTTTCAAAGGAGATTTGTATCCATCCATTACTATATTCTCAACTTTTTTTACATCAATCTCTATACCTGTATACTCCATCAGATCAATATAACTATTAGGTGCAAGGATGGAAGCCTCAAGAACCTTTGGGTCTCCTATTGCCCTTATTATAAAAGGAGTAGCGTGCCTTTTTCCATCAATTATTATTATAGGACCTCCGCATTCTATACTTGATGTGCCCAAAACCCTCTCTCCGTTGATGGATATAGCTTCAGCTCCAGCAGCTCTTAATTCATTTATTACTTCTAACACATCTATATCATGAATTATATACAATTCCGGATTATCACCAATTTCAATTTCTTTATCACTATCATTCATGGTAATTATGATACCTGGACCTGAAATTTTCTCCATGCCAGCATAATTTCTGATTTTTTTCCACTCTTCCATCATAGAGCTATATATACTTCCGCTTTCATTCAGGCTGGTTTCATAATCCTTAAGTTTTAGATTCAGTTCATTTATAGACTTTTGGAGATTATCTATCTCTACTTCTAAATTGCTGACATCCTTTTCCATAGCTAATAATTTAGGTATTGTTATGATGCCTTGAGAAGTAATATCGGATTTTATTTGTATGGCTAGAAAAAAGCCTAATATTAATGCAATAGCAAGTAAATAATAGGTGGATAATCCTCTTTTCATATTATTGGGTTTCTCCTTCTTTTACTACTCTTGAATACTTCTTTTCAATTACACCATCATATTTTTTTACAACTACTGATTGTTGTTGAGTAATTGATATACCAATACCTTTGTTCTCAATTCTCTGGATAATCCCATCTCTCATCCTTAAAGCTGCTTCAAGGGTTTTCGGCTCTCCTATTGCCTTAAAAGTATATGGGGGTGCAAATTTAACAGTATTGATATTAATATGAAGTCCTGCTTGCCTTATCTCTGTTGTAGATATTATTCTCTGATCATTTATCGAAATAGCTTCAGCACCTGCCGCATTGAGCTCATTAACCAACTCCAATAAATCAGTATAACTGATGATATTGTAATTATAATGCTCGGAAAATTTCAAATCATCTAGTACCATTATAATACCAGGTCCTTCTACATCTACAAGACCGGCAATAATCCTTGCTTTATTCAACTCTTCAGTCAAAAATTTTGCTGCCACATTACCTTCAGCTTCTGCATTTTCATAATCTCGAAGCTTCTTCTCCAGTTCATTTTTTAATTCAACCAAACTATCTCTTTCAGTAGTTACCCTTTTTAACTGGGAAGCCAATTCTCTTGCTCTATATTCTGTTACAGGACCTATATTGTTTTTTACAGTTTTAAACTGTACAGCAACCATAATTCCTAATACTAAACACACTAAGCCTATGGCTAGATGAATTTTTATGTTTTTCATTGAAAAACCTCCTGGCTTAATCTCTCTTAAAAATCGGATTACCTTCATGTCTCATATCAACTATTCCAATTTCATTATCCTTTGTTAGATCCTCCACAATTGACTTTGCCATGCCAATTTTGTAATCCAGCTTATTATTTCCTAAATACACTCGTATATTGTTTGATGTTGTTATTATTATGTTAGATGAATCTTCTACATTAATTGTTTCAATTATATCTGTCATTTTAACACTTTTCAAACATTTAATTACTTCCATCACACTATTTAACTGATCTAATTTTTCACTTTTTAGCTTTTCACCAAGCTTAAAATCACTAAAAGTAATACCTGATACTATTGGCAGATTTAAATCGCTCTCTAAGCTGATTACTTCAATTATTACGGTTTCTTCGTCAATTTTTATATATGATCCCAAGTAAGGTATTAAAGCAACGCCTTCCCTTTCAATAATATCCAATGCAATGCTGGAAGGCAATACCCTCTTTATCTTTACTGCTTTGATTTTAGGGTTATTAAACATACCTTTTATTATATCTTTGGTGTTTAATTTGAAAATATTTTGCTTGTACTGTATATTTGATAACTTTATTATTTCATCCTTAGCTACAGTCTTATTTCCCGTAACATATATGTTCTTAATCTCAAATATTTCAGATGAAAGTAAAAAAGCCCCAATTGCTCCTAGTATAAAAACCAAAATAAAAAATTTAAATAATGATTTCATATTCTCACCTCTAAGGCTTGTACTACAAAAGAACTAAAATTTATTGCAGCATAGCTGCAATCATCATTTTTCTTTTGTTATGTCTGCACCTAGGTTTTTGAGCTTTATATCCAGATTTTCATATCCTCTTTCTATGTGTAAATCTACATTATCTACTATTGTAGTACCTTCAGCCGCTAAACCAGCCAAAACTAAAGCGGCACCTCCGCGAAGGTCACGAGAAAACACATGTGCTCCCATCAGTTTATTTACCCCTTTGACTATTGCAGCTCTGCCCTCTATTTTTATATTTGCTCCCATTTTTATTAGTTCTTCGGCATGTTTATATCTATTCTCAAATATAGTCTCTATAAAAATACTTGTGCCTCTTGCAGTACACATGAGCGCCATCATCTGGGCTTGCATATCTGTCGGAAATCCTGGATATGGCATGGTCTTTATAATATCTACTGCATTTGGTCTTCTGCTGCAGCTAATGCTTATATCTTTATCATATCTGTATATTTTACATCCGCTTTCCCCAAGCTTTGAAATAATCGGTTTTATATGCTCAGGAATAATATCTCTTATTACTACTTTTCCACCTGTAATAGCTGCTGCAACCGCATAGGTACCTGCAACTATTCTATCAGGTATGACTGTATGCTCTACATCATGGAAACTTGTTACACCTTGTATTCTTATGGTGCTGCTTCCTGCACCAGTAATTTTAGCCCCCATCTTGTTCAAGAAATCCTGTAGATCTACTATTTCCGGCTCTCTCGCTGCATTTTGAATAGTGGTCACTCCCTCAGCTGATACAGCTGCTAACATAATATTTTCTGTAGCACCAACGCTGGGATAATCTAAATGAATTTCATTGCCATACAGTTTATCACATTCACATATTATATATCCATGTGATTCTACGATTTTTGCGCCTAAAAGTCTGAGACCTGATAAATGCAGATCAATAGGTCTTAATCCGATTTCGCAGCCTCCTGGAAAACTTATTTTAACCTTCTTGAATCTCCCCAGCATTGCTCCCATAAGTATGATTGATGATCTCATCTCTCGTACAGGCTTCTCTGGTATATTTATGTCCAAATCCCCTGTGGAATCCACTATAACTGTATTCCCTACAAAACTGTATTTGCATCCGATTGATTCAAGCATACTTACTAATGTATTTACATCCTTCAAATATGGAACATTATGGATAATTGAATTTTTACCATTTATTATTGATGCTGCTAATATCGGCAGCACAGCATTCTTTGAGCCTTCAATCCTCAACTCACCTTCGAGCCTGTTGCCACCATTTATGATATACATGCCCATGTTTTACGACACCTCCAGGAAGTGCTAATAGTAATCATACTAACATATTATGCATTTCCTCCAAAGGTGTTACAAAGGCAAGTACTCTTCTTTATTCATTATAACATATCAGTATCTACTTATTGTTTAATAATGCTTCAACCATTTCAACTATAGCGGAGGTTGCCTCCGGCTTTCCCAATTTCCTGCTGTTGGATGCCATATCCTCCATTTTCCTCTTATCAGCAAATAGAGATTTTACTCTATCTAAAAGCACATTCTCATTTAGCTCACTTTCAAGTATAACAGTTGCTGCATTACAATTCTCTAGTGCCCTGGCATTATATTCCTGATGATTATCTGTTGCATATGGATATGGAATCAATATTGACGGCTTGCCGAGGGCTGTAATTTCAGATATTAGTCCTGCCCCACACCTGCTTATCAACAAATCTGCTCCAGCTAATGCATAGGGAGCATTGTGGATATAGGGCATTACTCTCAAATAAGAAGTATCGTGAGAAATACCATTATTATTATATAATTTTATGACATCGTTATATTGGGTTTCTCCAGTCATATGCAGAAGCTGAAATTCCCTCTTTTTCGCACATTCTTCTGCAATAAGCATACTGCTTTCATTAATTCTTTTAGCCCCTCTGCTGCCTCCAACTATTAATATGAGAGGCTTATTTATATCAAAGCCAAAAGCTTTCATGCCTTCTGTTTTAGATATTTTTGTAATTTCTCCTCGAAGAGGATTGCCTGTAATTGTTATTTTATCTTTTCTATGAAAATAATCAGAAGCCTCACCAAATGTTAATGCTATCCTATCAACAAATCTTGACAGAATTCTATTGGTGACTCCAGGAAAAGCATTTTGTTCATGTATTAATGTGGGTATGCCCATAAAAGCGGCAGTCATTAACATGGTGCCACATACATACCCACCTGTCCCTATTACTATATCAGGCTTAAATTCCTTTATGATTCTGCGGCATTCAATAAAACTCACCATATTTTCTTTTATTGCTACCAAATTCTCAAAGGATAGTTTTCTCAAAAAACCTCTTACCTTAATAGTTGTAAAAGAGAATCCTTCTCTCGGAACTATGCTGCTTTCCATTCCCTTTGCTGTTCCAACAAAGAGTATTTCTGCATCCTTATATTTATCTAAAATACCTCTGGCGATGGATATGGCAGGGTATATATGTCCTCCGGTTCCACCTCCCGCAAATATCACTCTCACTTGATTCAACTCCCCTCACTTTTTATGCTCCTGGAAATATTAAGCAAAATTCCTATATTGGCCATAACAAATAGTAAAGAAGAACCGCCTGAGCTAATGAGAGGAAGAGTCACACCTGTTGTCGGCATTGATACTGTTACAACAGCTATATTTATGGCAACCTGTACTCCAATCATGCATGTTATTCCTGTAGCCAACAAACAACCGAACATATCAGGAGCATGAAGAGCAATTCTAATACCTCTCCAAATTAAAAATAAGAATAAAAACAAAACTGTAGAAGCTCCTATAAACCCTAATTCTTCCCCTATTATAGAAAATATAAAATCATTCTGAGCTTCAGGTATATAAAAAAACTTCTGCCGGCTGTTCCCGAGGCCTAGTCCAAATAACCCTCCTGAACCTAAGGCCAAGAGAGATTGTATAGCCTGATAGCCTGTATTTAGAGGGTCTGCCCATGGATCTCTAAATGACAGCCATCTATTGAGCCTGTAACTTTCTTTTGTCACCAAATATACTACTGCCGGAAGAAAGGGGATAACCCAGCCCAATAAATGCCATATTTTAGCTCCAGCAGCAAACAACATTATAAATGTAATTATCAGTATACTTCCTGCCATACTCAAGTTTGGCTGCAGTATGATTAAACCAAAATATATGACCATTAGTATTATATAAGGAACAACCCCTTGAAAGAATTGTCTAACCTTATCTTTTTTGTTGCTCAAACTTTTTGCCATAAATATTATCAATGCGGTTTTTGCAAATTCCGATGGCTGCATTGTCATTGGTCCTATCTTAATCCATCTCATAGCACCTTTAGCCCCATAGCCTAGTCCGGGTATAAATATGGCAATCAATAATAT